>NZ_CALRZC010000033.1:0-51274 GCF_943372545.1 Variovorax sp. YR752
CGAGGCGCCGGGCCTGACGCTGAGCACCGTGCGCAACACCGCCGTCAACCTGCGCGACGAGCTCGAGGCGGGCAAGGTCGACCTGGCGATCGGCCTGCTGCCGCAGCTCAAGGCCGGCTTCTTCCAGCGCCGCCTGTTCACGCAGCGCTATGTGTGCCTGATGCGGCGCGGCCACCGGCTCGACAAGCGGCGCATGACGCTGGCGGAGTTCAGCAGTGCAGAACACCTCGTCGTGATCTCCGCGGGCACCGGCCACGGCCAGGTCGACGAACTGCTGCAGCGCCAGGGCATCGCCCGCCAGGTGCGGCTGACCGTGCCGCATTTCGTCGGCGTCGGCCACATCCTGCAGGGCACGGAGCTCATCGCCACCGTGCCCGAGCGCCTGGCCGACAGCCTCGTCGAACCGTTCGGGCTGTGCAAGGTGGCCCATCCAGCCAAGCTGCCGGAGGTGGCGATCAACGTCTTCTGGCACGCCCGCTACCACCGCGCGCCAGCCAGCCAGTGGCTGCGCCAGCAGGTCATCGCGCTGTTCGGCGATGCGCCGGCGCGATCGAAACCCGCGCAGACAGGGGCTCGCCCGATGGGTTGACGTGGCGCAACGCCACGCTGCGCCCACCTGCTACTTTTTGGCTCTGCGCGCGATGTCGTGCGCAGGCCAGGCGGGCAACGACCCGCAGCAGGGGGAGTGATGGCGATCCGTGTCTGGAACCTGGCCCCCGGGCTGACGAGTGCGTTGTTCGGAATCGCCGCCTGGGCGCAACCCTTGCCCGCGTGGGCCGCCTGCGTTCCCGCCGGCGTCGCGACGGCACCGGTGCCGCTGATGTTCAGCATGTCCATGCCCTGGAACCTGCTGACCGACACCTTCTGCGCCCTGCCCGCTGCGGCGCCGAAGGCCTTCGTGCTGTCCGTGCCGCGCGGGGCCGGCAGCCGCCGCCCGCAAGTCATCCTCAACGAAGGAACGCTGAACGTGCGCGTCGCGTCCGGGGTGGCGAGCCGCAGCGTCTCGCTGACGCTGGACGGTGGCGACGACGCTGCCGACACGACCAGCGTGGCCGCACGTGCCGTCGGCATCGACGGCCGCGGCGTTGCGGACTGGATCGGCAACACCGGCACGGTGTCGGTGCTCGCCAGCGCGTCGGTGAAGAACTTCGACGCCGAACTGAACCTGGCCGACCTGTCGCATGGCGACACGAGCATCGGCGTGAGTTCGCGCGCGGTCGGCATCGACGCCGACGGCGGCGGTGCCAAGGGCCACGGCAAGGGCCATGGTCATGGCACCGGCGCCATCGTGAACAGCGGCACCGTCTCGGCACGTGCCACGTCGACGGTGGGCAGCGTCGACATCGAACTCAATGCGCTGGATGCAGCAACGGGTGATTCGCGCGTCGCCATCGATGCGACGGCGATCGGCCTGCGCGGCGGCCGCGACACCGGCCGCATCGACAACCAGGGCGCGGTCCACGCGACCGCCACCGCCACGCTGCGCGAGGTCGGCGTGACCGCGACCCTGCTCGACGCCACCGTCCTCGACGGCAGCGGCAAGGACGCGCCGAGCCTGCCGAGCAGCGTGGAGGCCAGCGCCGTCGGCATCGACGCGACACGCAGTCGCGACACGGTCGACCTGCGCCACAGCGGCACGCTGCGCGCCACGGCCACGGCCGACGCGCACTCGACGCTCGTCTCGGTGTCCTCCGAAGGCCTGCCCGACCTGAGCTGGAGCCTGCCGCTGCGCGGCGAGCCGGCCGAGTTCAGCGTCGGCAGCCTGAGCCGGGCGATCGGCATCGTCAGCGGCAGCAGCGGCGACCGGCTCACTCTCACTGGCGACATCGTCGCGGCGGCCAGCTCGACGGCAACGCAGGAGAGCGTCAACGTCGGCATCGCGGTGTTCGACCTCAAGCTGCCGACGCTGGCGCGCGACCTTGCGGATGCCGGCACCACCGCCCGCGCCGAAGCGACCGGCGTGGACAGCGGGCAGGGCAACGACCGGCTGTCCGTCAGCGGCACGGTGGACGCCTCGGCCGTCTCGAAGGCCTCGGCGACGACGGTGTCGGTCGACATCGCCGAGCTGTCGGTCGACCTGCTCCCGGGCGTGCCGAGCATCCCGTTCGGCGTGTCGCTGGTGGTGACCGACACCGCCACCGAAGCGCGCACGACGACCACCGCCATCACCGCCGGCAGCGGCGACGACCTGCTGGCCAACCGCGGCACCGTGCGCAGCGATGCCCGCGCCGAGAGCGGCTCGACGAGCGTTGCCGCGGGCCTGAACATGGCCTACGGCAAGGGCGACAACACCTTCGCGGTCGACCTGATCGCCGCGCGTGCGGTGAGCGATGCCGGCGCCGACGCCGTCGGCCTGGACACCGGCGCCGGGCGCGACAGCCTGCGCCACGACGGCCGCGCCACCGTCAACGCCACGGCCGATGCGCATGCGGTGGCGGCGATCGTCGACGTGGCCGGCACCCTGAAGGGCAAGGGCGGCGCCGTGAGCGGCGCGCTGACCGACACCTCGGCGATCGGCACGGCACGCGCGAGCGGGCTGCAGGCCGGCGATGGCGACGACGCGATCGCCAGCACGGGCCGGCTCGACGTCGGCGCCATCGCCGACGTCAACGCCGTCAGCGTCTCCAGCACGATCGGCATCGTCCAGCAGGGGCTGGTGGCCGGCGCCACGTTGTCGCGCTCGGCATCGACCGCCACCGCCACCGCCATCGGCATCGATGGCGGCGCCGGCCACGACCTGATCGCCCAGTCCGGCCCGCTGACCGCCCGTGCCGAGGCCGATGCCGACGCGGTGTCGGTGTCGGTGACGATCGCCGGCACGGCCAAGGGCATCGAAGGCGGCGCGGCGCTTGCCGATGCCCACACCACCGCCAGCGCCACGGCCGTCGGGATCCGCACGGGTGGCGAGACGGTCGGGTCCGGACACGACAAGGACGGCCGGGCTGTCCACGACAACCGCAAGGGCGCGAACACCGGTTGCCATCCCTGCGCGCCCGAGGCCGGCGTGATCAATACCGGCACGATCGCCGTCGATGCCGATGCGAACGCCGATGCGGTGGGCGTGGGCGCGAAGATCGGCGTGGCCAAGACCGGCGTCGCGCTGGGCGCAGCCCTGGCGCGCACCGGCAGCACCTCGACGAGCAGCGCGATCGGCATCCAGGCCGACGCGCGCGACGACACGATCGTCAACGCCGGCCGCATCGGCCTGCGCAGCGGGGCCGATGGCGACGCGGTGAGCGTCTCGCTCACCGTCGAAGGCACGGCCAGCGGGCTGGCGGCTGGTGCCGCGCTCGCCGATGCGAGCGTGACCGCCACCGCCGGCGCCTCCGGCATCGCGGCCGGCGCCGGCGACGACCGGATCGCCAACACGGGCTCGATCGCCAGCTCGACGGTGGCCGCCAGCGCCACGGCGGTGAGCGTGGCACCGAGCGTGCTGATCGCCAAGCAGGGCGCGGCGCTCGGCGCCGCCCTGGCCGACACCAGCGCCAGCGCGACCACGGCCGTTGCCGGCATCGACGGCGGCGAGGGCCGCGACGAGCTGAACAACGAGGGCAGCATCACGCTGCGCAACGCCAAGGCGCAGGCCGAGGCGGTCGGCGTGTCGCTGCAGATCGCCGTGGCCAAGGAGGGCCTGGCGGCCGGCGCCGGGCTGGCGCGCAGCGACAGCGACGCCGCGCTCTCGGCCACTGGGCTGGGCGGCGGCGCCGGCGACGACCTGCTCGTCAACAGTGGCACGGTCACGCTGCGGCAACTCGGCGCCCGCGCCGACGCGGTCAGCGTCGCGGCGGTGCTGTCCGGCGCCAAGGACGGCGTGGCGCTCGGTGCGGCGCTGGTCGATGCCGACGCGAGCGCCACGCTCTCCGCCAGCGGGCTCGCGGGCGGCGACGGCCGCGACATCCTGGCCAACCGCGGCGCGATCCGCATCGACGGTCTGGGCGCCGATGCCGACGCGACCGGCGTCAGCGTCGGCTTCACCTTCGCCCTGCAAGGCCTGGCGGCCGGCGCGGCGCTGGCCGAGACCGGCGCCCGCGCGCTGGCGACGGTGCGTGGCATCGACGGCGGCAGCGGCGGCGACCTGCTGCTCAACGAAGGCACGCTGGCGCTGTCGAACCTGCGTGCGGATGCCGATGCGGTGAGTGTCTCGGCGAAGCTCGCCGGGGCGCAGGACGGCGTGGCCCTCGCTGCCGGCCTGGCCGATGCGAGCGGCAGTGCCAGCGTGGCGGCGCGTGCGATCGACGGCGGCAGCGGCAACGACCGGATCGTCAATCGCAGCGCGCTGACGGCGACCGGCGTCGCCGCCGACGCCAATGCGGCCGGCATCTCGGTGGCGCTGGCCGGCGTCAATGCCGGCGTGGCGGCGGGCGTGAGCCTTGCCGATACCAGTGCCACCGCGCGGGCCGAGGCCAAGGGAATGGACGGTGGCGACGGCCACGACAGCCTGTGGAACCACAGCGGGATCACGCTGACGCAGGTGACGGCGGACGCCGATGCGGTCAGCGTCGGGGTCACGCTCAATGCGGCCTTGAGCGGCGGGGTGGCCGGCGGGGCGGCGCTCGGCCGCGCGCAGGGCCGCGCCTCGGCACGTGCCACCGGCATGGACGGCGGTGCGGGCGACGACGGCCTGGTCAACAAGGGTCGCATCACCATCGACGGCGTCGTGGCCGACACCGATGCGGTCGGCGTGTCGGCGCAGCTCGGCGTGACGAACGCCGGCGTTGCCATCGGTGCGGCGCTGGTCGACACCGCCGCCACGGCGCGCGCCGAGGCGCGCGGCCTGGACGGCGGGACGGGCGACGACCACCTGCTCAACGACGGCGAGATCACGCTGCGCAACGTGAAGGCGCAGGCCGATGCGGTGAGCGTCGGCGTGACCGTCAATGCCGCGCTCTCGGCGGGCGTGGCTGCGGGTGTCGCGTTGACCGACGGCAGCGGCACCGCCCATGTTCGGGCGGACGGGCTGTCGGGCGGCGACGGCCGCGACACGCTGGTCAACACCGGCAAGATCAGGATCGAGAGCGCGCTGGCCGATGCGAAGGCCGCTGGCGTGTCGGTGACGCTCAATGCCTCGCTGGCCGGTGTGGCGGCCGGCGCGGCCCTCGCCGACACCCGCGCGACGGCGGTCACCGAGGTGGCGGGCCTGGCCGGCGGTGCCGGCGACGACATCGTCTACGGCGACGACAGCGTCGACGTGACAGGCCAGGCGAAGGCCGGCGCACTCAGCCTGGCGCTGCAGATCAGCGGCGCGGTCGGCGTGGCCGGCGGCGCGACCATCACCGACGCGAGCAGCACGGCCACGTCCACCGTGATGGGCCTCGACGGCGGCGCGGGGCGCGACGCCATCGTCAACGCGGGGACGGTGAAGGCCAGTTCCACCGCCGCCGCCGAGTCGACCGCGATCTCGCTGGGCATCAGCGTCGGCGTGGGCGGCGATGCGACGCTGGCCGATGCCCGTTCGTCGGCCACCGCCACCGCGGTCGGCTTGCACGACAGCGCCGGTGCGCCCGATGCGGTCTGCGGCCGTGGTGGCCACGACGGCAAGTCCGGTTGCCGAAGCGGCGACGACCATCACCCCGACGCGCCGGCGGATCTCGTCGACAACCGCGGCGCGGTGACGGCCAGCGCCACCGCCAGCGCCAAGGGCACCAGCATCGCCGGCAACCTGCGCGGCTTCGCGCTCGGCGAAACGAGCAACAGCTCGGCAGCGAGCGCCGCCGGCATCCTCACCCACGACAGCCGCGACCTCGTGCACAACGAAGGCACGATCACCACGACCAGCAGCGCCACCACGCAGGGCCTGAGCGTGGCAGTGACGCTGGGCGGCAAGGCGCTGGGGGACGCGAGCAGCACGGCCGCCGCGACCGGCATCGGCATCGACACCGGCGCCGGCAACGACCAGATCGCCAACCTGGCGGCGATCCGCGTCGATGCGCGCAGCAACGCCAGAGCCACGGCGGTCTCGGTCGGGCTGGTCGGCGTGGCCGAGGCGGACGCGGCGACGACGGCACTCGCCACCGCCCGCGGCATTGCCGGCGGCGAGGGCGACGACCGCATCCTTAACCAGTCCAGCGTCAACGCCAACGCCGGGCTGCCGGGTCAGCGCAAGGGCGACGGTGTGTGCAGCAGTGCGGCCGGCGGTGCCTGCGCCAAGGCCTCGACGGTCTCCGTCACGCTGGCCGGCTACGGCGAGGCGGACGCCGGCAGCACGGCAACGTCTGCGGCGGTGGGCCTGGACGGCGGCGCCGGGCGCGATGCGCTCGACAACCGCGGCGCAGTGACGGCCGGCGCGCTTGCGCGCGGCCGCGCCGACGGCGTTGCGGTGGCGGTATTCGGCGCCGCCGACGCCAGCGCCAGCAGCACGATCGCTGCTTCCGCCTCCGGCATGACGGGCGGGCTCGGCGACGACGCGCTGCACAACGCCGGCGCCGTGCGCGCCGAGGCCGCGGCCGAGAGCTTCACGCGCGGCTTTGCCGTCACGGTGGCCGGCAAGGCCGGCAGCGCGGGCAGCAGCGTGACGTCGGCGTCGGCGTTCGGCCTGGCCGGCGGCGATGGCCGCGACCGCATCGACAACGCCGCGGCCGGCACGCTGAACGTGCGGGCCGACACCCAGGCGACCGTGCAGAGCTCGTCGTGGACATTCGCCGGTGCCGCGGCCGCGCAGGCCACGCTCGGTGCGCAGACGCTCGCCACCGGCATCGCCGGCGGGGCAGGCGCCGACTGGATCGACAACGCTGGCAGCATCGGCGTGGTGACCGCCTCGACGCTGACGGCCAACGGCCGCGGCAGCGCGATCTTCGGCGGTGCCAAGGCTGGCTCGAAGATCAGCGCCGCCACCGTCGCCACCGGCATCGACGCCGGTGCGGACAACGACGTGGTGATCAACCGCGGACAGGCACTGGCCACGGCCGGCGCGAACATGCTGGCCCACACCGCGTCGGTCAGCTTCGCCGGCAGCGCTGCCACCACCGAGTTCGTCACCGCCGAGGCCGGTGCGACCGCGATCGCCGCCGGCGACGGCGCCGATGCCGTCTACAACGAGGGCAAGGCGCGTGCCGTCGTGACGGCGGTGGCGCAGACGGAGGGTTCGGCGTCGACCGACCTGGCCGGCAACGCACAGGCCAGCGGCACGGTGGCCGCCACGGCCACGGCACGCGGCATCGACGGCGGCCTGGGTGCCGGACTGGTGATCAACCGCGGCAGCGTCGG
Organism: Variovorax sp. YR752; assembly: GCF_943372545.1. Lineage (NCBI taxonomy): Bacteria > Pseudomonadati > Pseudomonadota > Betaproteobacteria > Burkholderiales > Comamonadaceae > Variovorax > Variovorax sp. YR752. Next base: position 7,204 of record NZ_CALRZC010000033.1, read on the forward strand.
CGCGGAGGTGTCGGGTCAGTCCTGGGCCACCCACGGCTCGAACTCGGGCGTGTTCTTCAGCGACGCCGGCGTCGTGGCCAGCAGCAGTGCGCGGCTGGCGGCGGCCGGCATCACGCTGGGCGATGGCGACCACGGCGTGAAGAACGCCGGCACGGTCGCGGTGCTGGCGTCGACCGGCGCGGGCGATGCAGGGGCCGACGGCAGCAAGGAGGGCATCTACGCGCGAGCCAACGCCGAGGGCGGCGACTTCGACATCTTCACCGGCGACGGCGATGCGGCCGGCACCGCGACGGCCCGCGCCGAGATGACACTGGACGGCATCACCGTGGGAATCGGCCACAGTGTGGTGCGCAACGACGGGCGCATCAGCGTGCGCACCGGCGCCGACGGCGCGAGGGCGACCGCCTACGCCGACCCGAACGGCGGCGCCGTGACGGTCGATGGCGACGGCGCGGGCTGGGCCAGCAGCACGATGACCTCGACGGCGCGCGGCATCGCCGCCGCCGGCGGCCGCGTGCAGGTGGCCAACCTCGGTGACATCACGCTGGACGTGTCGCCAGCGGCCTCCAGCGTCGTCGATGCCGACGGTGGATCGTCCGGCGACACCGATGTCTTCCTCGACGCGCAGGTCAGCAGCCAGGCCCTGGGTATCGTGCTGGGCAGCGGCCGCCACGGCGTGCTCAACAGCGGCACGATCAGCGTGCGCAACGCCGCCAGCGCGAGCATCGACGGCGACGCCAACGGGCAGGGCGTCGACGGCGACGGGCGGGTCGGCTTCGGCATCGCGCTGTCGCAACAGCCGGGCCACGCGCGCGTCGATGCGGTCACCACCGGCATCGACGTCGGCGGCAGCGGCGCCTGGGTCGAGCAGCAGGGCAGCATCACGCTGAACGACGACGCGGCGGCCAGCGCGACGGCGCGGGCCGACTCCGATTTCACCGGCGATGCGAACGCCTTCGCGCGCAGCGGCATCGGTGCCGCGCTGTACGGGTTGCGCACCCGTGGCGCGCAGGGCTGGGTCAAGAACAGCGGCACGATCTCCCTGGCCACCGAACCCTCGGCGGGCAGCTACGCCAGCGGGCGCGCCTCGGGCAACGGCAGCCGCGCCTGGGGCACGGCCATCGCGCGCTCGGAGATCGACACGCGCCTGCGCGGCATCGCCGCCGAGGGGGCCGGCAGCCGGATCCTGAACACCGGCCGCATCGCGCTTGCCGCCGATCTGTCGACGAGTACGCGGGGCGAGGCCGAGTCCAACCTCGACGGCAACTCGCGCGCCGAAGCCACGGCCAGCGGTGTGCTGCGCGCCTACGGCATCGAGGCCGCGGGTGCCGCTGCCGTGGTCGAGCAGCGCGGCAGCATCGACCTGCGGCTCGCCGCCTCAGGCCAGGCCACGACCTGGTCGCGGGCCGACGGCGCGCTGGCCCGCACCCGGGCGATCGCCGAATCGCAGGCGCGCCTGGACGTGCAGGCGATCGGCCTGCGCGTGGCCGACGCGACCGGTGTGCTGATGCAGGCCGGCACCGTCACGGTGTCCAGCCGCGCCAGCACCAGCACGGTGACCGACACCGACGCACCGGGCCTGCCCAAGGGCGTGGAGAACAACTACAGCCTGGCGACCGCAACGGCCTACGGTCTGTCGGTCGGCACGACGCAGCCGCGGCTGCTGATTGCCAACAGCGGGGCCATGCGGGTCAGCGCCTCCAGCACCGCGCAGGCGGTGGCCGAGGGCAGCACCTACATGCACACCGAAGAGCTCGCGACGTCGCGCGCCTACGGTATCGCCACCGGCGGCACGGCGGACTTCACGCTGCGCAACGACGGCCGGATCACGGCCACGGCCTCGGCGTCCTCCGACTGGAACGACCTCGGCCAGGGGCCGATCGCCCAGGCCTTCGGCATCCGCAGCGGCAGCGGCAACGACACCGTCGTGCAGAACGGCAGCATCGTCGCGACGCAGCGCAGCAATGGCGTCGCGGCGCGCGGCACCGCGATCTCCACCGGCGCCGGCAACGACCTGGTGATGCTCGGCGACGGCTCGGTGACCGACGGCCGCATCGACCTCGGCAGCGGCCACGACACGCTGTCGCTCGAAGGCACGCCGGTGATCCGCGGCAGCATCAGCGGCGGCCTGGCGGCGTCGGCGTCGTCGCCGGGCTCGCTAACGCTGCAGTTGCTCAACAGCGGCCGCTTCGCGGGCGAGCTGCCGGGCAACATCACGGTCAAGGCCGGGCCCGGCACCTTCTCGCTGGCCACGCTGAAGGTGATGGACCGCATCGAGGTGCGCGATGGCACCCTCGCCCTGGACAGCGGCTACAGCTTCGCGGCGCACGGCAACTTCGTGGCCACGGTGCGCGGCGATGGCACGCACGGCCGCTTCCACGTGCGCGGCCAGGCCAGCCTGGCCGGCCGGATGACGGTCGTCGACGCGCGCGACGCCTTCGTCGACGGGACGACCTATGACGTGCTGACCGCCGACGGCGGCATCCGCGCCGGCACCGCCTTCGCGGCCATCGAGCTGCCGCAGCCGACGCGGTTGCTCAGCTTCGATGCGCAGCAATTGCGCGACCGCGTTCGCATCACCGCCGACGTGCAGAGCTACACCAGCGTGGCGAAAGACAAGGGCGAGCGGGCGATCGCACGGCAGCTCGACCGCATCGTGCCGCTGGCCACCGGCGAGTTGCGCTACACGCTCGGCGCGATCCAGCGGCTGTCCAGCGACAGCGAGTTCAGCGCCGCCTTCGACGCCCTCGACCCCGCGCTGCACCAGCGCCACAGCCGCGCCAGCCTGGGCGGCCCGCGCCGCCATGCGCAGACGCTGCACGACCGGATGTCGACGCTGCGCATCGGCACGCTGGCGGCGCCCGACGGGCCGCCGGCACGGCTGGCGCCTGGCGGCGGCGACGGCGCATCGTTCGGGCACGGCATGTGGAAGACCAGCTTCACCCAGCAGGGGCGGCAAGGCGTCGAGCACGATGTCGATGGCCTCGCGCTGGGCTTCGACCGGCGCATCGGGCAGACGCTGACCGCCGGCGTCAGCTTCGCGCGCGCCGACAACGAAGTCCGGCCGGGCGTGACCCGCGTGGGCCTCGACAGCGATCAGACCACGATCCGCTCCGGGCTGGCGGCCGTCTACGGCAGCTACTTCGATCGCCGCTGGCACCTCAGCGGCACGCTCTCGACGGGACGCAACGACTATCGGACGCAGCGCACGATCGTGGTCGGCCCGCTCGGCTCGGCGGCGAACAGCCAGCATCGCGGCACGCTGCTGGCTACCAGCCTCGAGGCGGGCTACCTGGTGCCGGCCGGCCGGGGCTGGCTCGACCCGTTCGTCAGCGTCCAGCACACGCAGCTGAAGGAACAGGGCTTCAGCGAGGCCGGCAGTGGGGCCGCCGGGCTGGTGATCGCGGCACGCAGCACCCGCGAGTTGCTGTCCACCCTGGGGATGCGCTGGTCGCAGATCTTCGAACGCGGCAACGGCGCGTTCGCGACACCCGAGCTCAGCCTCGGCTGGCTGCGCGACTTCAGCCCCGCGTCCCGCATCCACGCGTCGTATGTCGGCGCCCCGGGCGCCGGCTTCGCGATCGACGGCGAGCCGGTGCTCAGGAACGGCGCCGTGGTCGGGCTCGGCTTCAACTACCGCACGACGCGCGGCATGACCGGAGCGATCCGCTACAGCGGCGAGTTGCGCGGCGCCGACACGGCGCACAGCGTGATCGGCGAGTTCCGCTACGAGTTCTAGCCCGCACGGACACGCCGGTCGGCTCAGCGCCAGCCCGCGATCGTCACGCCCAGCCCGGCCTTGGTCTGGCGCAGGTTGTAGTCGATCAGGCTCTCGCCGTAGCCGCTGAACAGCTGCAGCTGGCCGTGCAGCGCGCCGGCAAGCGGGAACACGTAGTCGAGCTGCGCCGAGCCGCGCGAGCGCTGTCCGCCGCGCAGCGAGTGGCGCAGCTGCACCGACAGCGCATGCTCGCCCCAGTAGCGCGCCACGCGCAGCTCGGCGCGGCCGACGTAGTTGGAGATGTCGGGGTTGTCGTCGTCGTCGGTCGCTTCGGTGATGCGCTTCCACGGCCGCAGTTCGGCGACCCAGTCGTCGCGCTCGAAGGCCAGGCCGCCGATCACGCGGTTCCAGCTGCGCGACAACGGCAGCGCGCGGCCGTTGGACTGGTGGTTCAGCGACAGCGAGGCCATGCGCAGCTTCCAGCCCAGCACGCCGATGTCCAGCGGTGCGACCAGCATCACCTCGGGCTCGTAGTTGGTTTCGCGGAAGGGCCGCGAGTCGGCACCGTTGTAGAGCTGCCAGCGCGACGACTGCGTGTAGCCGCCCCACAGGCTGACCGGCGCACCGAACAGCGAGTGCGCGAACTTGGTCTTCAGGCTGATCTGGTACTTGGCCTCGACCGCCTTGAGCACCAGCGGATCGGACACGCTGTGCTCCGGCGCCGGCGAGCCGGGGCGGCGGTTGACCTGATCGGTCCAGGTGGCCGGCATCAGGTAGACCGGCTTGTAGGCGCGGGGGGCGAACAGGGCGCTGCGCTGGCCGTCGAGATCCCAGCGCGCGCTGAGCTGCGTGTCCGGATCGCCGCCGGGCATGACCGGCAAGGCGGGCGCCGAGGCGGGGCCTGCCGGCGCGGGCGGTGCGGCCGGCGCCGCGGGCTCGGGCCGGCCATGCAGCCGGTCGTAGCAGGCCAGCCGCGCGGCCGCGTCGGTCAGCACGACGCAGTCGGCGGCACTCGCCTGTGCGAAGCCGGTGACCGGCAGGGCGCCGCCCAGCGACGCAAGCACCACGACGGCGCGGACGGATCGGATCATCGGCTCGGTCTCCCTGCACAAGGAACGAAGGCCGCAGTATCCGGCAGGCGCCGCGGTCTTTGCCCGGCCCGCAGAATGCGCGCCCATGGACTCGCTCTCGCAGATCGCACTCGGTGCCGCCGTCGGCGTGGCGGTGATGGGCCGCCGCACGGCGGTGTGGAAGGCGGCGGTGTGGGGTGCGGTGGCCGGCACGCTGCCGGATCTCGACGTGCTGCTCGACCACGGCGACCCGATCCGCAACATGGTGCTGCACCGTGCCGAGACGCATGCACCGTTCTGGCTGACGCTGTTCTCGCTGCCTTTCGCACTGCTGGTGGCGAGGCTTTCCGGCGAGTGGGCACAGTGGAAGCGCTGGTGGCTGGCGATGTGGCTGGCGCTGGTGACGCACCCGCTGCTCGACGCGATGACGGTCTACGGCACGCAGCTCGCACTGCCGTTCTCCGACCACCCCTACGGCGTCGGCAGCGTCTTCATCATCGATCCGTTGTACACGCTGCCACTGCTGGCCGGCACCGGCTGGGCGCTGGCGAAGAAGGGCAGCGGGCGCGCCTTCAGTGCCAACGCGGCGGGGCTGCTGCTGAGCACGGCCTACCTCGGCTGGGGCGTGCTGGCGCAGGCGCAGGTCGAGCGCGTGGCGCGCGAGTCGCTGGCCGCGCAGGGCATCGCTGCCGAACGGCTGCTGGTCTCGCCGAGCGCGTTCAACTCGGTGCTGTGGCGGGTGATCGCGGTGGCGGGTGACGACTACCACGAGGGCTTCCGCTCGCTGCTCGATCGCGAGCCGACCATGAGCTTCGACCGCTTCCCGCGCGGCGCCGCGCTGGCCGCCGAACTGCCGGATCACGACGGCCTGCGCCGCATCGCCGCGTTCAGCAAGGGCTTCTACAAGCTGCAGCAGGAGGGCGACCGTGTGCTGCTGACCGACCTGCGCATGGGCCAGGAGCCGGCCTACATCTTCACCTTCGTGATCGCCCGGCGCGCCAGCGCGCCGGTGCCGCTGGCCGTGCCCGAGCAGGTCGGCGGCCGGCCCGACCTGGCCCGTGCGCTGCCGTGGCTGTGGCGGCGCGCGCTCGGCGAGCCGTTGCCGCCGCCGCGCTGACGGCCGCGCTTCCGGGCCGCGCGGGATGGCTCGCGCTGGTGCAGACTCGCGGCATGGCCCCGCACCAGCAGGTCCGCTTCGTCACCTCCGCCGACGGCACGCGCATCGCGGTGGCCTCGATCGGCAGCGGCGCGCCGCTGGTGCGTGCCGCGCACTGGCTCAGCCATGTCGAGCACGACCTTGGCAGCCCGGTGTGGCGGCCCTGGCTGGAGGCGCTGTCGACACATCACAACTACATCCGCTACGACCAGCGCGGTTGCGGCCTGTCCGATGCCGACGTGCTCGAGTACTCGCTCGATGCCTGGGTGGCCGACCTCGAGGCGGTGGTCGACGGCCTGGGCCTGCAGCGCTTCCCGTTGATCGGCATGTCGCAGGGCGGGGCGATCGCGGTGGCCTACGCGGCGCGCCACCCGCAGCGGGTCTCGCAGCTGGTGCTGATCGGTGCCTATGCGCGCGGCGTGCTGCGCCGCGACCCGAGCGAAGCCAAGCGGCTCGAGGCGGCCACCATGGTCAACCTGATCCGCGTCGGCTGGGGCAGCGACAACGACGCCTTCCGCCAGCTCTTCACCAGCCTGTTCATTCCCGACGGCACCCCGCAGCAGCACCAGTGGTGGACCGAGCTCGAGCGGCTGACCTCGAGCGCCGAGAATGCGGCGCGCATGCTCGAGACCTTCTACCAGGTCGACGTCAGCGACCTGGCACGGCAGCTGGACCTGCCGACCCTGGTGCTGCATGCGCGCGGCGATGCCCGTGTGCCCTACGAGGAGGGCCGCCGCCTGGCGGCGCTGATCCCGGGTGCGCGCTTCGTCACGCTGGACAGCCGCAACCACGTGCTGCTGGCCGGCGAACCGGCCTTCGACGCGCTGCTCGCCGAACTGCGCGGCTTCCTCGCGCCGGGCGCCGCGGCGGCGGTCGAATCGCTCGGCCTCACGCCCTCGGAGCGCGCGGTGCTCGAACTGGTCGCTCAGGGACTGGACAACCACCGCATCGCGCAGCAGCTCGGCAAGGGCGAGAAGACCGTGCGCAACCAGGTCTCGGCGATCTTCGCCAAGCTCGGCGTGCGCACGCGCGCCGAGGCGATCGTGCGCGCGCGCGAGGCCGGCGGGCCGCGCTGACGCTCCCACGATCTTGGGGGGCGCGGGACCGGTGTCCCGTGTCGCACGCCCTCTGCCGAGCCGCCGTGGGACATCCACCTCATGCACGGCGCCGGGCGGCGCCGGACAGTGAACCCATCTTCACTGCGCCATCGCTGGAGCCCACCATGGCCTTCTTCGCCCTGCTCTACGGACTGGCCGCCTACGCGGTCTTCCTTGCCACCTTCCTCTACGCCATCGGCTTCGTCGGCAACCTGTGGGTGCCGAAGGCCATCGATCTCGGCATGCCTGCCGGCGCCGCCGATTCGCCGCTGGCCGAGGCGTTGCTGGTCAACGTGCTGCTGCTCGGCGTCTTCGCCGTGCAGCACAGCCTGATGGCGCGACCGGCCTTCAAGCGCTGGTGGACCCGCTTCGTGCCCAAGCCGATCGAGCGCAGCACCTACGTGCTGCTGGCCAGCCTGGCGCTGATCGCGCTGTTCGCCCACTGGCGGCCGATCGTCGCCGTGGTGTGGGACGTCTCCGGCGCTCCGCTGGCCGTCGTGCTGAACGTGATCCACTGGGCCGGCTGGGGCATGGTGCTGCTCAGCACCTTCCTGATCGACCACTTCGAGCTGTTCGGGCTGAAGCAGGTGCTGGCACGGCTGAGCGGGCGCGAGCTGCCGGCACCGGTGTTCCGCACGCCGCTGCTGTACCGCCGCGTGCGCCACCCGATCTACCTCGGCTTCCTGCTCGCCTTCTGGGCCGCGCCGACGATGACAGCAGGCCACCTGCTGTTCGCCGTGGCGACCACCGGCTACATCCTGATCGGCATCTGGTTCGAGGAGCGCGACCTGATCGCCCTGTTCGGCGAACGCTATCGCCGCTACCGCGAGGAGGTCGGGATGCTGTGGCCGCGCCTGGGCGGGCGCCCGGCCGCGAAGCAGCCCGACGCCGGCAGCACCGGCCATGCCGCTCACCACTGAGCCCGGCTCGATGGATCAGGCCTGCCAGACGGCGTAGCCCGCCTCGCGCAGGCCGATCGCCAGCTCGACTTCCATCTCGCGTGCCGCCTCGTAGGGCATCGGGTTGTAGACGGCGTACAGCGCCGGCAGCAGGCGCACGCCGTACTCGAACACGAAGCGGTTGGCCTGGATGCCGGCCTTGTGCCGGTCGAAGCGCAGGTCGGGGTCGAGCCCGGTCATGCCGACGTAGAGGCAGCGCTTGGTGATGTCGTGCTCGGGGTTGGCGCGGCGGAAGCTCGGTTCGTTCCACACGCGTGCATCGAGCTCGACCACGTAGACATGGTGGCGATGGCGCGCCGGCCGGGCGGGTCTCTTCGATGCCATGCGAAGCGGGGGAGGCGAGGGGCCTATGCTATGCGCCATGACGCCCCGCGGTGATGCCCTGCGCCAACTCCTTTGCGAACGCCTGCGCGGCATCCCGGTGCGCTCGCTCGAGGCCGATGGAAAGCGCCACGCGGCCGTGGCGGTGCCGGTGGTCGAGGCCGGCCACGGCGCCGATCTGCCCGTCCTGCCGGTGCATGCGGACTGGAGCGATGCGCCGGCGCTGCTGCTGACCCGCCGGGCCGAGAGCCTGCGCAGCCACGCTGGCCAGTGGGCGCTGCCCGGCGGGCGCATCGACGCGGGTGAGACGCCGGAACAGGCGGCCTTGCGCGAACTGCATGAAGAGGTCGGCCTCGCGGTCGATGCATCGGCCGTGCTCGGCCGCCTCGACGACTACGCCACCCGCTCCGGCTACCTGATCACGCCGGTGGTGGTGTGGGCCGGCGCGGCGCACGACGTGGTGCCGAACGCCGGCGAGGTGGCCTCCATCCACCGCATCCCGGTGCAGGAACTGCTGCGCAACGATGCGCCGCTGCTGAACCATGTTGCGGGCGCCGAGCACCCGGTGCTGCGCATGCCGGTCGGCGCGAGCTGGATCGCCGCGCCGACGGCGATCTTCCTCTACCAGTTCCGCGAGTGGGGGCTGCGCGGCCGGGCCACACGCGCCGCCCACTTCGACCAGCCGGTGTTCGCCTGGCAATGAGCAGCCTGCCGCCTGCCCCGCTGCGCCCGCTGTGGCAGCGCGCCGCCTGGACCGGCGCCGGCCTGCTCGCGGTGGCACTGGGCATCGCCGGCATCTTCCTGCCGCTGCTGCCGACCACGCCCTTCGTGCTGCTGGCCGCGTTCTGCTTCTCGCGCGGCAGCCGGCGCTTCGAGGCCTGGCTGCTCGCCCACCCGCGCTTCGGCCCGATGGTGGCCGACTGGCGTGCCCGCCGCGCGGTGCCGCGCCGCGCCAAGCAGTTCGCCTGGGCGATGATGACGCTGGGCTGCGCCTGGGCCTGGTGGGCGATGCCCGAGCCGTGGCGCTGGCTGCCGGCGCTGGTCTGCCTCGCCGTCGCCGCCTGGCTGTGGCAGCTTCCGGATGCCGATCCCAGATGAGTTCTTCGCACGCACACCACGATCACCCTGACCACGAGGGTCACGAGCATCATGGGCACGACCATGCCCACGGCCACCACGGGCATGCCCACGCGCCGGCGAACTTCGACCGCGCCTTCGCGATCGGCATCGCCCTGAACGCCGCCTTCGTGGCGATCGAGGCCTTCTACGGCTGGAAGGTGAACTCGCTGGCGCTGCTCGCCGATGCCGGCCACAACCTCAGCGACGTCGCCGGCCTGGTGCTGGCCTGGGCCGGGGCGGCCGCCGGCCGGCTGCGGCCCGATGCGCGCCACACCTACGGCTTCAAGCGCGCCAGCATCCTCGCGGCGTTCGCCAATGCGTTGCTGCTGCTGGTCGCGATGGGCTCGCTGGCCTGGGAGGCGATCGATCGGCTGCAGTCACCGCAGCCGACCCAGGGCCTGACGATCATCGTCGTCGCGGCGATCGGCATCGTGGTCAACAGCGTCACCGCGCTGCTGTTCATGCGCGGCGGCAGCGACCTCAACCTGCGCGGGGCCTTCCTGCACATGGCCGCCGATGCACTGGTCTCCGCCGGCGTGGTGGTCGCCGGCGTGCTGACCCTGACCTGGGGCTGGAGCTGGACCGACCCGGTGGCCAGCCTGCTGATCGCCGTGGTCATCGTGATCGGCACCTGGGGGCTGTTGCGGCAGTCGCTGCACCTGATGGTCGACGGCGTGCCGTCACACGTGAAGCTGGTCGAGGTGCGCGAGTGCCTGCAGGCCCTGCCCGGTGTGGCCCAGGTGCACGACCTGCACGTCTGGGCGATGGGCACCTCGGAGGTGGCGCTCACTGCGCACTTGGTGATGCCGGACGGGCCGGCCGACGACGGTTTCCTCGCCGCAGCGACCGAGCGCCTGCGCGAGCGCTTCGGCATCGCCCACGTCACGCTGCAGAGTTCTCGCAAGCCCCTGATGGCCGCCTGCGGCGGCTGAGCAACGCCCGGGGCATCGGCCCCGCTTCAGGGGATGGGCGACGGCGTAACCTGTGGTTACTGTGACGGCACTGCTTCACGGAGGATGACCATGTCGAATCGCGCCACCGACCTGCTGCACGCCTCCGTCGTGATCTCGGAGTTGCCGGCGCTGCGTCGCATGCCGGCGCCGACGCCGCTGCCGACGCTGCGCCAGCCCGGCTGGATCGAGCAGCTCGGCGCCTGGTTCGCCGCGCGCCGCGACGCGCCGCACAGGCCGCGGCGCAGCGCGCAGGTTCTGATGCTGCGCGCCTGAGCGCGGCTACGACGGCAGGAAGTCGAGCGGGTAGGTCACCGACATCGGGTTGACGTCCTTCGCGCCGAAGTCGAAGCCGCGGATGCGCGCCAGCAGCTTGGCCTCGAGCTCGGCCGCCTTCAGCTCGCTCGACTCGATGCGGATATCGGTCACCTGACCCGACGGCGCGATCGTCAGCTTCAGCACCACCTTGCCCTGCAGTGACGGGTCGTCGCGCAGCGCTCGGTTGTAGATGGCATAGATCGCACCCTTGTTGCGGTCGAACACGAGGCGCACGTCTTCCAGCGAACGCGAGGCCTTGCCGCCGCCGCCCTTGGCGAGCGAGCCACCGGAGCCGCCACCGCCCACGCCGGTGCCTGTGCCGCCCTTGCCGGAGCTGCCGCCACCGCCCGGGCCGCCGCCACCGCCACCACCGGCCACGCCTTCGACCAGCGTGGTCGCGCGGCCGGCCAGGCCGCCGCCGCCGGTGTCGCGGCTGTAGGCCGCGGTGTTGATGCCACCCGAACCGCCCTTGGCGTTGGAGGTGATCAGGTTGCGGTCGGGCAGACCGGCATCCTTGCCGGCACCGACGCCGACACCCACCCCTGACCCCACGCCGGGGCCGGCCTTGATGTTCTGGTTGAGCTGCACCGCCACCGGGGCGCCACGCAGCTCGGCCAGTTCGTTCTGCATCGCCAGCAGGCCGACACCGGCGGCCTTGCGGCGTGCGCCCTCGATCTCGCCCGGCGGCTTGCCCGGAATCGGCTTGCGCGCCTCGGGGGCCACCGCCTTGGGCAGCGGCTTGGCGTCGGGCAGCGGCTTGGCGACCTCGGGCTTGGCGTCGGCCTTGGCCTGCTGTTCCGCCTTGGCCTGTTCGGTCTTGGCCACCGGCTTCGGCGGTGGCGGGGGTTCACGCTGCTCGAGCACCAGCTTGGCCAGGCGCGGCGGCAGTTCCACCGGCGCGGCGCGGTCTTCCTGCGGCCGCGGCATCAGCAGCAGCACGATGCAGACGATCGCGCTGATCGCCAGCACGGTGCGCAGGATGCGCTTGAAGCGCGCCTCGTCCTCGGGCGAGATCGCCCAGGGCAGCACCGAGATGCGGAAGGAGATGGCCGCCGCGCTCATTGGACTGCCCTCCGCGCGAAGCGCTCCGGGATTCGCACTTGGGAACGGCCCGGCGCGCTCATGCTTTCCCCGCCTTTTGCGAGACCGCGAAGGACACGTCGCTGAAGTTCGCGCGCGCCGCGGTGTACATGACCTTGCGCAGCAGGCTGTACGGGATGCCCTTGTCACCCATGATCGTGACCGCCTGGTTCGGCGCCTCGCCCTCCTTGCGCAGCAGCGTGCGGCCGGCCTGCAGTTCGAGTTCGGCCTTCAGCGGCGCGATCAGGTCACCCTGCATGGCCATCGCCTCGGCCACCGTCGCCACCTTGCGGCCGGCGACGAGGATGTCGGTGGCGCTGACCGTCACGACGAGCATCTCCTTCGGCATCTTCTCCGCGGTCGACTGCGGCAGCTTGACCGCCTGCGCGGTCGAGAGCACCTCGACGCCGGTGCTCGACATCAGGAAGAAGATCAGGATGGTGAAGATGTCGATCAGCGCGACCAGGTTCATGTCCAGGTCGGAGTGGTTGCGCGCCTTGCGTGCGGCGCGCCTCTGGATCGGGGTCAGTTTCATGCAGACCGCCTATTTCTTGGGGACGCTGATGGGCGCGTCGCCGATCGAGATGTCGGGGAACAGCTCGGCCTGCACCGTCTTCGTCGACACCACCGGATCGGGCACCGTGTGTTCGCGCACCGAATCCATCACCTGCACCAGCACGTCGTAGGAGGTGTCGGGCTGGGCGAGCACGGTGGCCGCCTTCGTCTCGGGGAACTTGACCTTGACCTGCTGCATCAGCGTGGACAGCGCCGCCAGGTCGTAGCCCTCGGGTGTGCTCGGAATGCGCTGGATCAGCCCGCCGATGCGGTCGCCGACATCCAGCGCATCGGGCCGGATCACGATCTCGAGCTTGAGGTCGTCGACCTTGAGCTGCTCGACGCCGGCGTTCTGCGCCGGCAGCGACAGCTCGATGACCGACAGGCGTGTGAACACCGCCGTCGACAGCAGGAACGGCACCAGCACCACGATGACGTTGATGAACGCGGTGACCTCGAGGCTCGCCGCGTGCTTGCGCAGGCGTCGGACACGCATGGTGGCTTACCTCGCGGCCGGGTTGGTTTCGGACTTCAGGCGCTGCACCAGGTTCAGGAAGCTGATCTTGGCGGCTTCGAGGCCGTCGACGATCTCGCTGGTGCGCGCCTGCAGGAAGGCGTGGATGAGCAGGAACGGGATCGCCACCGACAGCGCGAACGCGGTGTTGTTCATCGCGATCGAGATCGAGGCCGACAGCAGTTCCGCCTTCTCGGCCGGGTTGACCGCCGCCACCGCGGTGAAGCCCTTGATCAGGCCGATGATGGTGCCCAGCAGGCCGACCAGCGTGATGACGTTGGCCAGCGTGGCGATGTAGTGGGTGCGCTTCTCCAGGCGCGGCACGATTTCCATCATGCCTTCCTCCATCGCGTTGTCGATGTCCTCGCGGCGCGCCGGGCTCTGCATGCGCTCCAGGCCGTTGGCGACGATCTTGCCGATCGCGGCATCCGAGCCCGAGGCGACGCTGTGCACCTCCTTGAACTTGCCGCTCTGCAGCAGCGGTAGCACCTTCGCCCACAGCTTGCGGTTCTCGGCGCGGGCCTTGTTGAGGAAGACCCAGCGCTCGATGGCGATGGCCAGGCCGACCGCCATGATGGCGATGCTGAAGTAGATGGCGACGCCGCTGTCCTGGAAGAACTTGACGGCAAAGTCGATGATGCTCATGAGGGTGCTCCTGTGACGGCTGTCTGTCTGTAGGTTTGTATTCGGGAACGGATGCTCAGGGGCGCGTGGGCGCCGCGGCGGGGGTGGCGCCGGCCTTCGGCGCCTGCAACTGCGCGTCGTACTGCACCTGGCGGCGGAACACATCGCGGTCGACCGGCGCGAGCGCCTCGTCGAGCACGCCGCCGCCGGGCCGGCCAGCCAGGTCGCCGGGCAGCGGCTTCTTCCACGGCACGATGTACAGCACCTTGGGCAGCTCGCGGTTGCCGATGATCTGCGTGCGGTCGATGTCGGCGCGGTCCTGCGTCGGGGCCGGCGCCGCTGCCTGCGCGGGGGGCGGCTTCGGTGCCGGCGCTTGTTTCGGTGCCTGTGCCTGCACGGCGCCGGCGACGACGCCGAGGGCGAGCATCAGCAGGTTTGTCCTGGTCATGACTGCTCCTTCTTCGCCGGTGCATTGTTCTGCGCCGGCTTGCGGTTCTTCAGGTCGACCATCCACTTGGCGACCGTGGCGTCCTGGCCGCCGGAGAGGGCCGCGTAGCGCTCGTAGGCCTCCAGCGCCTTCGCGCTGTCGCGCAGGTAGAGGTCGAACAGGATGCCGAGGTTGAGCTGCGCCGCGGCGTACTTCGGATCGATCTCGAGCGCACGCTCGTAGGCCGTGCGCGCCTTGGCGAAGTCGCCGAGGTGGCGGTAGCTGATGCCGATCTGGTTGAAGTAGACCGGCTGTTCGGGGCTGGCCTTGGTGGCGCGCTCCAGCGCCGCGACCGATTCGGCGAACTTGCCAGCCTGGCGGTAGATCACGCCGAGGTTGGCATGCGGCCCGCCGAGTTCGGGGTTCGACTGCGCGAGCGCTTTGAAGCCGCGCTCGGCGTCCTCGTTGCGGCCTGCGCGCAGGGCGCGCAGGGCTTCGTCGAACGCACGCTGGGCGGCAGGCGGCACCGGCACTTCGGTTCGCGCCGGAGCGGCGGGCACGGCCGCGGGTGCCGCCGCGGTCGCGGCCGGTGCCGAGGCGGCGGGAGCCGGGGTCAGCGCCTTGGCCACCGGCGCCACCACCGACTCCTGGATCTTCCTGCCGGCGTCGGACAGCGTCGAGCAGCCCGCCAGCAGCGCCAGCGCCGCGGCGAGGGCCGTGCGGCTCAGTGCGTCAGCGGATCGCATCGACCACTCCTTCCGCCCGCTCGACCTTGCCGTAGCGCACCGGACGCAACCTGGCCAATGCGTTGAAGCTCTCCTTCACCCACTTGTCGTAGACGCCCTGGGACGCACGCTTCGTGTTGACCTCGTGCAGCTCGATCGCCTTTTCCTCGAACGGGAAGGCCTGTTCCTCGAGCAGCACGTCGTACTGCTCGCGCTCGGCTTTCGACAGCTTCTTCGGCCGCTCGGACTTGATCATCGCCTGGCCGAACTCCTGGTACAGCGAGGCGGTGTGAAAGGTCGCCGCCGTGGTCACGTCGGCGACGCCGTAGTCGGCTGCGACGGCGTAGGCCTTCAGCGCGGTTTCCATCTTCGCCTTCTTCAGCTTCAGGTTGCGGGCCAGCGGCTCGACCAGCGCCACCTTGCGGTACTCGGCCACGGCCGGCTCGGCCATCACCAGCGCGGCGTTGGCTCCGAGGTAGCGGGTGCGATCGGTGCGTGCGCTGCCGCCAGCCAGGTCGCCCTGGTAGATCTCCTTCATCAGCACCGCCTCACGCTTGGCGTCGCCGTCGGCCTTGGCAATGCGCGCCATGCGCCAGCGTGCCTCGAGGCCGCGCTCCAGCGGCAGTGGGTACTGCTTCAGGTAGCGCTCGTAGATCTTCGCGGCGGTGGCGCGCGGTGCGGACTTCGCATCGGCCGCCTTCTCGTGCAGCTCGGCGGCCTGCCACAGCGCCTCGCGCGCGACCTGCGGGTCCTTCGACGTCATGGCGACCCGCTCGAACTCACCGGCGGCCTGCGTCCACTGCTGGCGCTCCAGGTAGGCCAGCGCCAGCTTGGCGCCGACGTCGGCCTGCAGCGGGTGGTTCGGATAGCGGCGTCGGAAGTCTTCCAGCGAACGCGCCGCGCCGTCGTAGTCCTTCATCACGATCATCGAGGCCGCGGCGTCGTACTGCGCGGTGGCTCGGATCGTCGAGGTCGGCGCGACGGCGGCGACGCGGTCGAAGTGGCCGACCGCGGCCTTCGGATCGCCGGCCGCACGCGCCTGTTCGCCCTGCTTGTAGACCGAGGCGGCGAGGCGCTCGGTCAGGTCGGCGCGCGTGGCGTCCTTCTCGGGCGTCAGCGCCAGCACCTCGGCGTAGGCCTTCTCCGACTGGTCGAAGCGGCCCTTCTCGAACGCGCTGTGCGCGACCACCGTCCAGGCGACGCGGCGCTGTGCCGCGGCGGCCGGCGGGTCGAGCTTGAGCACCTGCTGGGCCACGGCTTCGGCGCGTTCGGGGTCGCGCAGCGCGAACAGCTTCTCCGACGCGTTGGTCAGCACGGTGCCGGTGCGGCTGTCCTTCGGGAAGGCCTGCGCGAAGCGCAGCGCGCTGTCGACGCTCTGGCGTTGCAGCGCCGCCAGCGGCTCACCCTGCGCGGTCTTCTCCTGGCCCGCGTAGCTCAGCAGCGCTGCGTAGCCGGCGTCGGCCGCCTTGGCATGGTTCGGGTACTCGTACGCGACCTTCTCGTACTCGACGGCGGCTTCCGCCAGCCGCTTGTCCTCGTAGAGCAGTTCGGCGAGCAGGAAGTTGTTCTGCGCCGTCTCGGGGTCGTTCGGGTAGGCGGCGATGTAGGCGCGGTACCACTTGACCGCCTCCTGGTAGTCGGCGCTGGCCTTGCTCTTCTGCGCGCTGGCGTGATAGTGGCGCGCCAGCTCGGTCAGGTGCGTCTTGACCAGCGGCTGCGCCTTCTCCCAGCCGGCCGGGTTGGCGCGGCGGAACTCGCTGCCGACGCCGTAGCGCGACACGTAGTCCTTCTTCGCATCGAGTGCCAGCGCCGGGAAGCCGTTGCCCTGGTAGATCTCGATCACCCGCGCCTGCAGCTGCGGCGCCTGCGCGTGCAGCGGCTGGCGGCGTGCGAAGGCGCTGTAGGTGTCGGCCGCGTCCTTGACGCGCTCCTGCTTCAGGTACAGCTCGCCGAGCTGCTCGTAGACGCGGAACTCGTAGGAGCGACGCTTGTCGTCGGTGATGTAGGCCGGGATGCTCTCGGCGCCCTGAAGATTCGCCAAGCTGATGCTGGTGACGCGGAAGGTGTCTTCGACCAGCTCGCGGTCGGCGCGCGACAGGCCGGGCAGGCTGTCGATCGCACCGTCGCCGTCGATGCCGGCCGCCTTCAGGTCGAGCACGCCGAAGAAGGACTGCAGGGCTTCCTCGAGCCGGCCCTGCTTGAAGCGCGACCAGCCCTGCATGTACAGCGCGCGGTCGTTGAACTGGGTCGGCGCCGTGCTGGCAAGCACGGTGCTGTAGGCCTTCTCGGCGCGCGCGTAGTCGCGCAGCGAGAACAGCAGTTCGCCGCGGCGGAAGTTGGCCTCGTCGCGGTACAGCGTGTCGGGGTAGCTGGCGGCCAGGCGGTCCAGCGTCTTCAGCGAAATCTCGAGGTCGCCGGCCTGCTCCTGCGCGCGGGCCAGCTGGTAGAGCACGCGGTCGTTGCCCTTGTCGTCGGGGTAGGCCTTGAGGAACTCCTCGTAGCGCTTCACCGCGGCGCGGTAGTCGGGGCCGGTGGCCGGGCCCTGGCCGGCGGCCGAGCGCGAGTCGGCCAGGTCCATCTCCAGGTCACCGAGCCGGCGCATGGCCTCGCCGCGCTGCGCCGCCTTCGGCGCCACCTCGAGGAACTTGCGGTAGGCCGCGATCGTCTGCTCTTCGTTCGACTCGATGCGCTTGCCCAGCGGCACCTCGACCGTGCGGCCGGCCAGGCTGGCCAGCGTCGGCTCGTCGTCGCCGGGCAGCGTCTTCTTCTGGCTGGCACAGCCGGCCAGGCCGACCAGCATCAGCAGGACCAGCGGGCGCATTGCGAACTCACTTCGGCGCATCGCTGTCCTTCCGGGGCGACTCGGAGGCCGCGCGGTCGTACATCTGCGCCACGGCGAAGCGCGCCTGCTGCGAATAGACCGCCAGGCGTTCCTTCTGCCGGCCGAGTTCGGCCACGGCCAGCTCCTGCACTTCCTTCTGCTGGTCGCCCGACAGCGACGCCACCTGCGGCGTCAGCGCCTTGATGCGTGCGGCCAGCTCGGCGATGCGCTTGGCGAAGGCCTCGTGGCGCGCCGGTTCCTCGACCTGCGCCTTGGCCACGGCGGCTTCGCGTTCGCGCGCCTGGGCCAGTTCGGTGTCGATGGTCTTCAGGTCCTTCTGCGCTTCCCACGAGCGTGCCGGGTACTCCTGCGCGAGGCGCCAGGTCATCGCGCCGGAGACCAGCCGCGCACGCTGGCGCGCACGTTCGGCGTCGGCATCGCTGCCGAGCGACTTCAGGCCTTCCTGGACGACCTGGATGGTCTCCATCAACTCGCGGTCGCGCTCGTTGGCGAAGGCGGCGGCGTCCTGCTCGCGAACGGCGCGCTCGACTTCGCCGGTCACCTCGTCGCGGCGCTGCTGCAGCGCCGCGAGGTTGACCTGGCGGGCCTGCGCCTGCACCGCCGGCAACCGCTGCGCGTAGGCTTGGCGGCGGTTGTCGAGCATGTCGCCGAAGATGCCGAGCTTGTCTTCCCAATCCTTCAGGTTGGACGACAGGAAGCGCAGGTCGCGCCAGTTCTTGAAGGCTTCCTGGAACTCGTGGCCGGCCATCACCTGCGTCAGGTGGCTGGCATGCGGCATCTCGGGCAGCTCGGCGATGTTCCAGAACCAGCCCATCTCCTCGCCGGGGTTGCGCTCGATCAGCCCGTCGAGTAGCTTGCCGGCGCGGATCGCGACGACCGATTCGTCGAGTTTGCCGCCCTCGCTCTCGTAGGAGGCGATCGCGTTGTTGTACTGCTCGGTCGCCTCGCCGTAGGCGCCGAGCTCGGCATAGGCGTAGGGCACGGCGATGCGCGCCTCCAGCACGGCAGCGTCGCTGGCATCGCGGCCGGCGAGTTCCAGCCAGGGCACCAGCGCGAGCTTGTAGTCCTTCAGTTCGGCCGCCGCCCAGCCGAAGCCGAGCAGCGCCTTGTTCGACTGCATGGCGTTCAGGCGCACGCGCGACAGCGATTGCCTCGCCGCCTCCGGCTTGGCCGACTGCAGCGCGGTGAAGCCCAGCGCCAGGTTGGCCTTGTCGCGCAGGGCACGCATCTCCTCGTTGGCCGCGGGCGTGGTGCCCAGCGCATCGAGCAGCTTCGTGCCGCGCTCTTCCTCGCCGCTCTTGACCAGCGCGACGCCGAGGTTGAAGCGCGCGAACTGGCCGATCGGGCTGGTCTTGTCGACGCCATCGAGCAGCGCGGCGGCGCCGGCGTAGTCGCCGCGCGCCATCATCAGGTTGGACTGCAGCAGCAGCCGGTCCTCGTCGAGCGCGCCGGGCAGTTTGCCCTCGACGCGCGCCAGCGCCTCCTCGGCCTGCGCGAGGAAGCCGCGCTGGTAGCGGATCTTGGCCAGGTAGAACCAGGCGCGGTCGCGCACCGGCGGCGCGGTGGTGCCCTGGTTGATCAGCTTCGCGAAGATCTCGCCGGCCTCCTGGTGCAGTCCGTAGGACAGCAGCATGCCGCCGCGCAGCACCTCGGCCTCGTCGCGGTGGGCGACGACTCGATCGAAATGCTGCGAGGCCATCAGCGTGGTGATCGACGTGAAGTAGCGGTCCTGGAAGAAGTGGAACAGCGCGTCACCGTAGTAGGGCGCCTCGATGGCACGCGCGGTCTCGTTCGGCGGCACCGGCCAGGGCTTGGGCGGTGCAGCGACTGCCGCGGCGCAGGCGGCCGTCAACGCGGCGGCGGCCAGGCATCGCACCAGAGGCCGCGCCGGGCGCAGCGAAAGCTTCACGGGCATGGGCACGCCTACTGCCAGACCTTGACGTCGAACTCGGGCTGCAGCTTGCCGGCGGAGTCCTTGATCTGCAGCTCGATGTACTTCGGCTCGGTGCCCTTGTCGAACTTGATCGTCGCGCCGCGCTTGTAGTCGCGCTCGTGCGGGCCCTGGCCGGTGAAGAAGGCGACCAGCTCGTGCGTGCCGGCGCGCAGGTTGCCGAGGTAGACACGCTGCACGCCGCCACGGTGCAGCGCCTGCACCTCCAGCGGGGTGTAGAGGTAGTTGCTGACGATCTTGTCGTCGAGCTTGATCTGCACCGAGTCGAGCTGGAACAGCTTGCCGACGTCCATCGAGACGAACAGCGCCACCTGCGTGTTGGCCGGGAACAGCAGCTCCTCCTCCAGCACCAGCAGGTCGCGGTTGAGGCGGATCACGTCGCCCTTGACGGCCTGGATGCGCGCATCCAGCGTGCTCGGCGCCGGTGCGCTGGCGGGTGCGGCCACAGAGGCGGCCGCGGGTGCCGCAGCAGCGGCTGGGGGCGCAGAGGCCGCGGCAGCCGGAGCGGGCACGGCGGCGGTCTGGGCGAACGAATGCAGGGCTGCCAGCGCGAGCGCGAGGCCCGCGGCGAACGGCCGGAGATGGCGGTGGAAGAACGACATGGCGTCGGTGCTTTCGGGAATCAGAAGGTGGCCGTCGCGTACAGCTGCAGCAGGTTGGCGTTGAAGCGGTACGCCGAGCCGTCGCGGATGTCGGTGAAGTTCGAGTAGTTGAAGCGGATGCGCTCCACCGACCCGACGATCTTCAGCTCGTACTGGCCGGGCACGCGCCGCGCCGTGTAGCTCAGCTTGCCGCCCAGCCCGAAGCTGCGGAAGGCGCCGAGCTGGCGGTTGCGCGTCAGGTAGGTCGTCTCGCTGGTCGCGTTGTCGCTGTAGAACAGCGCCTCGCCCTGGGAGTACAGGCGCACGAAGCCGTCGGCCAGCCAGTCGGTGCCGACGTAGCGGCTGTAGCCGCCTTCCAGCGTGTGCGCCTTGATGTCCCAGGTGTCCCAGAAGTAGCGGTACTCGGCACGGGCGGCGTTGCGGTCGCCGAGGTCGGCGACGATGCGGAACTTCATCGCCCGGCTGGTGCGCGTGCGCGGCATGCGCTCGGGCACGGTGGCGCCGAACACGCGCGCGGCGCGGTAGGGGTTGCCGAGGTAGCCGCTGTCGGACACCACCTCGAGGTTGGCGCTGGCCAGCATGGTCGGCGTCAGCACCTGGGTCAGGCCGAGGCGGTATTGCCAGTGCTTGGCCTTGTCGGCGAAGCTCGGCTCGCCCCGCTTGCCGACCTTGTCGACACCGCGCGTGAAGCCCAGCGCCACGGTGGTCATGTTGCCGTAGACCTCCTGCGCGACGTCGATGCTGACGCTGTCGGCCTCGTAGTCGGGCTCCTTGCTGCGGTACACGCCCATCGACATCATCGAGTCGCGGTGCGCGTAGTCGACGTTGAAGTCGTAGGAGGTGCGTTTCTCCTTGAACGGGCTGGCGGTGGTGACGACGTCGATCGAGGCGTTGCTCACCGCGTCGACGTAGTACGAGCCGGACAGCGAGACCTTGTCGGCCAGGCTCTTGCGCACCAGCAGCGCCGGGCCGTCGGCGGTGACGCCGCCGCCCTTGTAGATGTGATACAGCGCCTCGGCGCGGTTCTCCGGCAGCTCGATGGCCTTCGCGCCGCCCATCGCCAGCAGGCTGCCCAGCAGCCCGGCGATGCGTTGCCAGAGGCGGTTGATACCGAGCCCGTCAATTGCAGCCACAGCCGCCCCCTTGTGCGCTGTTGGCGCCGCGCGAACCTTCGCGCACCACCAGCACGTGCTCGCGGTGGCGCGCCGCCAGCGGGTCGCCGCCCATGCGCATGATCGGGTCGGCCAGGCGCTCGCGCTCGTACGGCTTCACCCAGGGTTCGGGGAGCGAAGGCAGCGAGATCGACGAGCAGCCGGTCAGCGCGGCGCTGCAGGCCAGCAGGGCGGTGGCGGCGAAACGATGCATGTTCATGCCTTCAGCAGTTCGCGGACCTGCTGGTCGTAGGTCTGCTCGTAGCCCTCGCGGTAGCCGCGATGCAGGTGACGCAGCCGGCCGTCGCGGTCGATGATCAGCGTGGTCGGCATGGTGGAGAGGTCGTAGAGCTTGCTGACGCGCTTGTCGCCGTCGAGCAGCACCGGGAAGCTCACGCCCAGCTTGGTGGCGGTGGCCACCGCGTTGCGCGGGTCGTCGTCGATGTTGACGCCGAGCAGCTGGAAGCCCGAGGCGCGGTACTTCGTGTACAGGCGGTTCAGGTGCGGCATCTCGATCTTGCAGGGGCCGCACCAGGTGGCCCAGAAGTTGACCATCACCACCTGGCCGCGCTGCTCCTGCAGGCGCAGGTTGCCGCCGGCGGTGGTGCGCAGCGTGAAGTCGGGCGCGCTGCCGGCCGGCAGTGCGGCGCGCGCGCTGCCCAGCACGCAGGCGTTGCCGGCGGTGGTCAGCGCCGCGGCGATCAGGCGGCGGCGTTTCGGCGAGAAGTCGGAGGTCTGGCTCATCGGGGGCTCAGAAGTAGTAGGCGAAGCCGGTGGTCAGCTCGAGGTTCTGGGTGCTCTGGCGAACGCCCAGCAGGTCGTAGCTGAAGATGTGGTCGCGAACGTCCACGCGCACCGCCCAGCGGTCGCTGAACAGCACGCGGAAGCCGAAACCGACGTTGAAGGTCTGCTTGCGCTGGTTGGCGAACTTGGTGCTGCCGACGCCGCCGATCAGGTAGATCGACGAGGCCTTGGCGGTCTTGCTGCCGAGGAAGATCTCGCCCGGGAACAGGTTGTAGCCGGCCGAGACGTTGTAGTAGCTGAGCTTCTTGTCGGTGTCGGCCAGCGGGCCGGCGCCGGGGAAGATCTCGGTGAAGGTCTTGTCGCTGACCTTGGTCAGCGCGTACACGCCCTCGACGAAGAAGTCCTCGCTGAGGTGGTAGCCCAGGCGCAGCCCGGCCACGCCGCTGGCGCCGAAGCTCTGCGTCGCGTAGGTGCCGGCGAGCAGGCCGACCTCGAAGTCCTTCGACGGGAACTTCGGCAGGCGCACGTCGCGGCGCTGCACCTCGGGCACGATGACCTGCTCGTTGGCCGGCTGTTGAGTCGTCGCCGGTGCGGAGGTCTGGGCCAGCGCCGGCGAGGCGGCGAGCGCGGCAAGAAGGAGGGCGGGCAGTCGCATGGTGGTTGTTCTCGTTGCGAGGCTCAGAAGAAGAACGACAGGCCGCCGGTCAGGGCGCGGTACTCGCCGGAGCGGGTGTCGTTCAGGAACGCGGTGTAGATCGAATAGTCTGCGCGCAGCACGAAGCGTTCGGTAAGGTAATAGCGCACACCCACCGACGCATTGGCGAGCTTCGCGTCGGCCGGCGTGGCCGCCACCAGGCTCTGGTTCGGGATGTTCTTGAAGTTGCCGACGCCGGCAGCGAAGAACGGCGAGATGCGCTGGTCGGAGAAGGGCTCGAGCTGCAGGTTGACGTGCCAGAAGGTGGTGCCGGAGAAGATGCCCTGCACCTGGCCGAGCGTGGCCTCGATGCCGATCGACTCCGACAGCTTGTAGCCGGCCCAGAACTTGAGCATCGGCTCCTGCTTGAAGTGGCCCCAGGCGGCGCCGAACTCGGCGCGCCGCTGCAGGTAGTCGTCGAAGGCGATGTCGCGGAACGACTTGGCCACGCCGGCCTCGGTCAGCGTGGTCAGCAGCTGGCGGCGGTGCACCCAGCCTTCCTTGCCGTTGTCGGTGCGCACCTTGAACCAGTCGGTGTAGCGCAGGTTCAGCTCGATCCATTCGGCGCGCGCGGCGACGTGGTGGATCGGGTAGCCGCGGCCCGGCCCGGTGCGCATCTCGACGTACGGGTCGGTGATCTGCACGCGCTCGCTGCGCGGCGCGTCGTCGGCAGCGAGGGCCGGCATGGCCGCCGCCACGGCCAGTGCCAGCGTGCACAGGCTGCGAAGCATTCCCTGCGTGGCCGACCTCATTGGGTGAGGCAGGCGCCGGTCGCGCTGTCCAACATGCTGTTGCCCGCCTCGCTGAACTCGTCCTGGCCCTGCGGCATGGGCCGGCTGATCCAGAAGGCGATGCGCTTCGCGTTGTCGTCGTCGACGTTGGCGAAGATCTGCCCGCCGCCATGCAGCACCGTCAGCAGCGGCTTGGCCAGCAGGCGGCTTTCCGCCGGCGAGCCGATCACCGTCGCGCCCTGAGAGGAGTAGAAGTTCTTGTACATGTCGCTGGTGCGGGCCGCGTCGGTCGAGGTGGTCGACAGATCCACCTCGTCTGCGCTCTGAACCACGCGCAGCGCACCGCCGGTGCCGGTGCCGGTGTCATGGCAGCCGCCGCTGCCACAGGTGTTGGTCGAGATCACGCCGCCCTGGTTGACCGGCAGCGGCGTGTCGTAGATGACGTTGATGCACTTCTGGAAGTAGCGGAACGACAGCTTCTGGCCGCCCTCACCCGGCGGGTTCTGCACCGAGTCCGGGTTGGACAGCGGGTTGCCGCCGCCGCAGCTGGCCAGCAGTGCGGCGGCGAAGAGCGCGGCGAGACGCTTGGTCATTGCGTCGGGCAGCCGGTGGCGATCCAGTCGGCGATCGTCCGGTAGTTGGCGCTGTTGGTCGGCATCAGCGCGGTGGTCTGCGTCGCGCCGGACGGATGCGGCACCGTCGAGGGACGGCGCAGCAGCGCGTTGGACGGAGCGTTGCAGACGTCGGAGATCATCGTCAGCGTCACGTTGAAGTCGCCCTCGACGCTGCCGGCCAGCACGAAGCGGTTGTTGGCGAACGAGGTGGCGGTGGCCGCGCCCGAGTTGCCCTCCGGCTGGTGGCAGCTCGCGCACTCGGCCTGCAGGATCGGGTAGACCTGCGATTCGAACGTCGCTTCGCTGAGCGTGGTCAGGCGCACCGGGCTGCCGTTGGCGGCGAGGTTGTTGTAGTACAGGCCACCGAGGTCCATCCACTCGACGATCAGGCGCTTCTCCGCGGCGTTGAGCATGGCCGCGTGGTCCGGCGCCGTGTTCGGCGGGTTCGGGTGGGTGGTGCGCGCGTCGGCGCTGGACTTCAGCGTTTCGCCGAACATGATCTCGGTCAGGCGGCTGGCGCGCGCCATGCCGACCGCGTTGCCGGCCATGGTCTCGACCAGCGCGGCGCCGCGCACGATCTCCGGCTCGCCGTCACGCAGGCGCGTGACCGGCAGGCCGGTGGTCTCGTCGATCACCGGGTCGCCGAGCACCAGTTCCTCGTAGGAGGTCACCCGCCCGGTGCCGGCGATGGTGCCGCGCAGGTCGAGCGCAGCGGTGTCGGCGTGGCAGGCGGTGCAGGTGTTGGCGCCGCGATCGCGCGTCCAGATCGGCTGGATGTGGTCCGGGTAGTTGATGAAGCCGTTGGTCGGCACCGTGGTGGCGAGGTCGTCGGCCGGATTGGTGTTGCCGGTGTAGCGCACCGTGACCGGGGCGCGCGCGGTCACGCCGGTGCGGGTGGTGTCGGCCCACACGTCGGTGAACTCCATGTCGGCGCTCAGCGCGAATCGCGTGTTGTCCAGGCGGGTGCGCAGCGAGGCCATCGTTTCGCCGGACTGGTGCTGGCTGGCCAGCGCCGGGTTGAGCGCCGCCGGCAGCGTGTCGACCACCGTGCCGGAATTGATCGAGGCGCCACGGCGCGGGCTGTGGCAGCCCAGGCAGGTGCGGCGCTCGCCGGGGCGGACCTGGATCCAGTTCAGGTGCGTCTGGATGCCGCGGCCCTTGGAGTCGACCACCGTCAGCGCCAGCGGCGTGTCGGCCGGCACGCGCAGCTTGAAGGAGCCGTCCGGCTCGATCGGCGCGTAGCCGAGGATCTGCTGCGGCTCGAAGTCGGTCTCGCCGATCGCCTCGCGCATGCCGGTGCTGCCGGCGCTCGGTGCGACCACGCGGGTGGCGCGCACGAAGCGCATCGGCGAGCAGTGGTAGGCCGCGTCGGCCGGGTCCTTGATGCGGCGCAGGTCGGCGACCTGGGCGCGTGTGTCGGCGTCGCTCAGCGGCGCCGCCTTGGCGATGCCGACGCTGCAACCGTTGCCGGCCAGGTCGGCCGGGGCGATCATCGACTCGCCGTTGCGGTCCAGGCCGTCGGTGTCGTAGACGCTGCGCACCTCGATCTCGCCCAGGCCCTGGCCGGCCAGCGTGGTGTCGACGCTGGTCGGGTCGGTGGCGTTGGGCTCGTCGCGTTCCTCGATCGCGACCGGATCGCTGTACATGAAGCCGGCCGGCGGCGTGGCCACCGCCAGGAAGGTCTGCTTGGCCGGGTCGTACATGTAGATGCCGTAGGCGGCGGGTGCGTTGTCCTGCACCGGGGCGGCGGCGCGCTCGGCGCGCGACATCGTCTCGTCCTCGAGCATCTCGCGCTCTTCGGCGGTGAGGTTGGCGCAGGGGATCACCGTGCCGTTGCGCGTCACCTCGCAGGGGCGGTAGGCGAGCAGCACGCGGTCGGTGCCGTCCCACAGCGGGTAGGGTGTCGTGATGCGGCCATAGGGCGACAGGCCGCGGTTCTGGTTCAGCGGCTTGTCGGTCACCTCGGCCTGGCCGCCGGCAGCGGCCACCGTCTTGTTGACCGGCGTGTTGTGCTCCGAGTAGTTGGCCGCGTCGATGAACATCAGCGAGCCGCCTTCCTGGGTGCGCGACAGCGCCATCAGGTCGGAGGAAATGAACCCCTTGTACTGGCCCTTCGGGTCCATCTCGCGAGGGTGCAGGAAGCTGTTGCCGGGGCTCTGCGCGCCGTACATCACGAACATGTCGGTGCCGTCGGGCTTGACGCGGAACACCGCGAAGCGGTTGCGCGGGCCGACGTGTTCCCAGCGCGAGAACATGATCTCGCCGTTGGCGCGCACCGTCGGGTTGCGGTCGTGGCTGGCGTTGACCGAGATCTGCGTGATCGCGCCGCCGTCGGCGTCCATCGTGTGCAGCTGCAGGACGCGCTCGCGCTCGTACTCGTCGAGCGCGAAGAAGTCGCGGCCGCCGGCCGAAGTCTTGGTCTTGGCCTGGCGGTTGGACGAGAACACGAAGCCGCGGCCGCCAGGCAGGTAGGCCGGGTCGACGTCGTCGTCGGTGGTCGAGGCGGTGATGCGGCGGAACGTGCCGCCGGTCAAGCCGCCGGTCGTCATGTCGTATTCCCAGATGTTCCAGCGCCCGGTACAGGCCGGAACGCCGTCGATCTCGGCGGTGTTCGCGGTCGGGCAGCGCATCGCGAAGACGAGCTTCTTGCCGTCGTACGACACCTCGGGGTCGGAGGCGTCGCCCACGCCCTGCGTGAAGCGTGCGGTGATGTTGTGCTCTTCGGCGCTGGCGCTGGAGCGTTCGCGGATCATCAGGTCGCCGCCCGGTGCGCTGGGTGACCCGTTGGTCGGGTTCAGCGTCAGCGCGGTCGAGCGCTTGACGTACGCGATCGGCACTTCGCCGGACACCGTGACGGTGCCGTCGCTGCCGCCGCCGGAACAGGCCGCGGTGATCGCCGCCGCCAGTGCGGCCAGGCCGGTAGCCGCCATGCGGCCGTGGGGATATGACAGTTTCTTCATCTTCGCCTCCTCTGATGCCGGCCCGCTCACTGGCGGGCCACGTCGACCGACGGCGAACTGCCCGAGAGCAGTCCGGACGAGTAGTGCAGGACACCGTTCGCGTCGACGACGACGGCATCCACTCCCGAAAGCGTTTCGATCAGCTGCAGCCCGCGCTCGGCGCCGAGCACGAACACGGTCTTGGACAGCGCCTCGGTGGTCAGTCCGTCCGGCGCCAGGATGGTCACGCTGCGCACGGCGTCGGCGCAGCGGCCGGTGCGCGGGTCGATCAGGTGGTGGTGGCGCACGCCGTCACGCTCGAAGCAGCGCTCGTAGTCGCCCGAGGTCGAGATGGCGGTGTCTTCCAGCGGCAGCAGCGCAACCACGCCGTCGGCGCGGCGCGGGTCGCGGATCGCGATGGTCCAGGGGCGGCCGCGGCGGTCACCGAGCACATGGCTGTCGCCACCGGCGGTGACGATGGCGT
This sequence comes from Variovorax sp. YR752, assembly GCF_943372545.1. Classification (NCBI taxonomy): domain Bacteria; kingdom Pseudomonadati; phylum Pseudomonadota; class Betaproteobacteria; order Burkholderiales; family Comamonadaceae; genus Variovorax; species Variovorax sp. YR752. Next base: position 34,589 of record NZ_CALRZC010000033.1, read on the forward strand.
TGCTCACGCCCAGCGCGGCCAGGATGGCCACGCCGTTGTCCACCGCATGGCCCTTGGCAAAACCGCCGAGGTCGATGCGCATGCCTTCGCGGGCGAAGCGCAGGCTGCGGCTTTTCGGGTCGAGGATCAGGTGGCGCCAGCCGATCGCCGCGCGGCCGCGCTCCAGCTGCTCGGCCGTCGGCGTGGTGCCGGCGCGGTAGTCGTACAGGTTGCCGACGCTGGCGAAGCTGATGTCGAAGGCGCCGTCGGAAAAGCGCGAGAACTCGATGGCGCGCTCGATCAGGCGGTACATCTCGGCCGACAGCGGCACGGCCTCGCGGGCGGCGTCGCGGTTGATGCACGACAACTCCGACGCCGGCTTGTGCGGGCTCATGGTGTGGTCGATGCGGTGCATTTCATCCATCACCGCGGTGATGGCGCTTTGCGCTTCACGCTCGTCTTCCGCCCACAGCTCGACGCGGATCGCCGTGCCCATGATGGCTTCGTCGCGGTGGTACCAGGCGCCCTGCGGCGCGGCCACCACCACGGGCGGCGCGATGTGCGCCGTGGCCCGCTTGCTGAACGTCAAGCCGAAGAATGACAAGACCCGCTCCCTGCGTTTGTGATGCGGGCGGATCTTCCGGCCTTGACGCGGTCAATTTGCGTCAAAACTTGGCAAACAGCGATGACCTTACAACCGGTCGCACAAGAAACCCCACCAGGCGTTGAGCGCCTGATTCAGGATGTTTCAGATGCGTGCAGACGCTGCGAGAGTGATGCTCCCGCACCACAATCGACAGCTCGGCGCATGAGTTCCTTGCGGCAGATCAGCGAGAGAACTCGGTCAGCAGCCGGCCAGCCAGCGGCGCCTGGTCGATCAGGCCGCGCGCATCGGCCACCTGGCGGCCGTTGACCCACACGCCGTGCACGCCGAGCGCGTCGGTGTGCAGGCGCGCCGCGCCGCCGGGCAGGTCGTGGACGCGCCGCGTCGCCGCGCGGCCCACCGTGGCCGGGTCGAACAGCAGCAGGTCGGCTGCATGGCCTTCGCGCAGCAGTCCGCGGTCGGTCAGGCCGAAGATCTGCGCGCTCTGCAGGGTCAGGCGGCGCACGGCCTCGGGCAGGCTCATCACGCCGCGGTCGCGCGCCCAGTGGCCCATCAGGTGCAGGCCGAAGCCGGCGTCGTTGAAGAAGGTCAGGTGCGCGCCGGCGTCGGACAGCGACACCAGGCTGTGCGGATGCGTCAGCAGTCTCGCCACCGCCTCCTCGTCGCTGTTGAGCAGCTGCGCGGTGAAGATGGTCGTCAGGTCCTCGTCGAGCGCGAGGTCGAGCATCGTGTCCAGCGGGTCCTTGGCCGCGCGGGCGGCCAGCTCGGCGATGCTCTTCTGCTCCAGCGCACGGTGCCGCTCCTGCGACACCTGCACCACGTGCACCTTCTGCCATTCGCCGTTGAAGAGGCGGAAGGTGGCCGGCGCGGCCAGCTCGGCGCGCACGCGGGCGCGGAACTGCGGGTCGGCCAGCAGCGCCTCCAGCGCCGCGCCCTTCAGGGCCAGCGCCGGCTGCCAGCTCTGCAGCCCTTCGACCGGGTAGGGCGAGGCGAGGGTGAACTCCATCGTCAGCGGGCAGCACGAGACCTGCCCGATGAGCTTGCGCCCGCGGGTGTTGGCAGCGGAGATGGCATCGAGGTCGGCGAACACCGCGCCCGGGTTGGTGCCGTTGTGCAGCAGCGCGGCGATCATCACCGGCCGCTGCGCGCGCGCCGCCATCTCCTCGAGCAGCGCCACCGGCATCTGCCCGCCCTTGGTGACCATGTAGACGCCGCCGCCGCGGTGCGCCATCGCCTCGATCAGCGCGAGATGCTCGGCGTCGCTGGCCAGCCGCGACGGCATCGGGATGCCGCCTTCGCCGTTGTGCGCCGGGCTGGTGGAGCTGGCGAAGCCGACGGCGCCGGCGTCCATCGCTTCGCGGATCACCGCGGCCATGCGCTCGATCTCGTCGGCCGTGGCTTCGCGCTGCGTCGCTGCATCGCCCATCACCCAGGTGCGCACCGACGAGTGGCCGACGTAGCAGGCCAGGTTCACCGCACTGCCGCTGCGCCGCAGTTGCGCGAGGTACTCGGCGAAGGTCTCGAACTCCCAGCGGATACCCTGGCGCAGCACGTCCAGCGACATGCCCTCGACCTGCGTCAGGTTGCGCATCGTGCGCTCGCGGTCGGCCGGCCGGCACGGCGCGATGGTGAAGCCGCAGTTGCCGATTGCCGCGGTCGTCACGCCCAGCGCCGGCGAGGGCCGCACGTACGGGTCCCAGGTGACCTGCGCGTCGAAGTGGGTGTGGCTGTCGATGATGCCGGGCATCAGCGCCAGGCCGCCGGCGTCGATCACCTGTGCGGCGTCGACCGGCAGCGAGGCGCCGATCGCGCGGATGCGGCCGGCCCTCACCGCCACGTCGGCCGCGAAGGGCTCGCTGCCGCTGCCGTCGTACAGCGTGGCGCCGCGGATCAGCAGCTCGTCGGACATGATCAGGCCGCCTTGCGGATCGGTGCGGCGAACAGGTCCTCCATCGCCTTGCGGGTGCGGTACGCGTGGGTGCTGGTGTCCATCGCCACGTCGGCCCAGCTCAGGCTCTGACCCTTCTTCACCGGCCGCAGCACCTTGACGTTGTGCGCCAAGCCGAGCGGCAGGCCACCCATGGCGGCCGAGGTCGCCGCCGGCAGCAGCTTGCCCCACACCGTGTAGCCGCCCTCGCCGTCGAGCATCTCGCCGGGCGCGAGGTCGCGCTTGGCGGTGGCCACCACGTCGGCGTTCCAGCCCATCGCCACGCCGGTCGGCTCATTGCGCAGCGCCACGCTGGCCACCGACACGCCGACCTCCAGCCCGATCAGGTGCCAGCGCTTGTAGAGCGTGAAGTAGCGCCCGCTCGGGTCGGTGTGGGCGTTGTATTCCTCGAAGCAGTTCCTGATGTACTCGGTCTCGGCCTCGACGGTGACCCACACGCCCATGCGGATGTCGTAGGGGATCTTGCGGCCGTCGGGCTCCAGCGAGGAGATCACCTCGACCATGCCCTTCTTCTCGAGCACGCCGCCTTCGCTCTTCGGGCGGGTGACGAAGGGAATGTCCTCGACGCTCGCCGGCGGGTAGAGCAGGCCGTTGCTCGGCACCGCCAGGCCGGTGGCGTTGGACACCGCGGTCGACTCGATCGAGGGCTTGGAGCCGTCGAGGAAGCTGTTGAACATCTTCGGGTTCAGCCCGCCGCGCGCCGCCTGTTCGGGCGTCAGGCCGTAGTGGCCCCACACCGTCTCGGGCGTCGACTCGCAGAAGTGCGGCAGCCACTTGTGGCCGCGGCCGGCAGCGACGACCGGGAAGCCGCAGGTGCGCGCCCAGTCGACCAGGTCGCAGATCAGCGCCGGCTGGTCGCCGAAGGCCATCGAGTAGACGACGCCGGCATCGGCCGCCTTCTTCGCCAGCAGCGCGCCACAGAAGGCATCCGCCTCGACGGTGACGTTGACGACGTGCTTCTTGTTGTCGAAGGCGGCGAGGCAGTGGTCGACGGCAGCAATCGGGTTGCCGGTGCACTCGACGATCACGTCGATCGCCGGGTGGCGCACCAGCGCCTGCCAGTCGTCGCCGACGTGCGTGGCGCCGGTCTTGAGCGCCTCGTCCAGCGAGCCGGCCTGTGTGCGCGCTGCCTCCCAGCCGACACGCGCCAGGTTGGTCTGCGCCGCCGCCGGCGACAGGTCGGCGATGCCGACCAGGTGCACGCCGGGCGTGCGCGGCACCTGCGCGAGGTACATCGAGCCGAACTTGCCGGCGCCGATCAGGCCGATGCGCACCGGCCGGCCGTCGGCCTGGCGCTGCAGGAGCTTGCGGTGCAGGTTCATGCAGCCACCTTGGTGCTGTCGATCGGCTCGGACGAGGTGACCAGCGCGCTGCCGGGCATGCCGTTCTTCCACGGCAGGTCGACCGGGTAGTCCTTGCGCAGGCAGTCGTCGGGCAGGCACTCGATCGCATCGAAGTTGCGATGCGCGATGAACTCCGGCCGCTTGAAGCGCCGGATGTGGTTGCTGACCGCACACAGGCTCAGGTAGACGCTGACGCGGTTCCACGGGCTCAGGTTGCTGGTCGAGGCGTGCACCAGGCAGGAGTGGAACAGGATCATCGAGCCAGCCGGCCCCTTCGGCGAGACGATGCCGCCGTTCTTGCCGCCGGCACGCGCCACCAGTTGGCGGATCAGCTCGTTGTCGACCGTCCACAGCGGGTAGCTGGTCGTCGTCAGGTCGTGCTTCGCATCGACCACGCCCTTCTTGTGGCTGCCGGGGATGAACATCAGCGGGCCGTTGTACTCGTTGACGTCGTCGAGGAAGATGGCCACGTTCATGGCCCGCTCGGTGGGCATCAGGTCGTCGTTCTTCCAGGTGCCGTAGTCCTGGTGCCACTGCCACACGTCGCCCTCGAAGGCCATCTTGCCGTTGATCTTGAACTGGTGCATGTACAGCTTCTCGCCGAACAGGTCCTCCACCGGCTCGACCATGCGCGGGTGGCGCGCCAGCCGGGCGAAGGGCTCGCTGTACAGGTGGGCGGCGAAGTTGGTTCGCACGGCGTCTGAGCCCTTCTCGCGCACGTTGTAGGCCTCGCGGCGTGCGTAGAGGTCGGGCACGGCGTCGGTCAGCGTCTTCGCCTCCTCGGGCGTGAACAGGCCGGGGAAGAACAGGTAGCCCTCGCGGTCGAATTCGGCGATCTGCTCGGGGGTGAGTCTCATGCGGTGTCTCCTTGGGCAAGCGGAACCCCGTCGCCGTGCGTTGCGGCATCGAGGTGGCGGGTGATGTGTTCGCTGGCGCGCGCGGCGTGCTCGCGCATCAGCTGTTCGGCGTGCTCGGCATGGCCGGCGGCGATCGCCTGCGCGATGGCTTCGTGCTCGTCCCAGACCGAGTCGCGCAGGGCGGCGGCCTGCAGCGACGCGCCCATCGCACGGCGGATGTGCGCCCAGTGCAGGTGCGCGCTGCGCGGGATCAGCGGGTTGTTCGAAGCCGCATAGACCGCGTTGTGGAAGGCGATGTCGGCGTCGATCATGGCCTGTACGCTGCGCCCGCCCGCTGCCTTGCGGCCGCGCTCGATCAGCTTCGGGTCGAGACGCTGGCCGCGTTGCGCCGCCAGCCGCGCGGCCAGGCCGTCCAGCGCGCCGCGCACCTGGTAGACGGCGGCGATGCCCGAGGCGTCCAGCGGTGCCACCTGCACGCCGCGGCCCGGAGCGTCGAGCACCAGGCCGTCCTGCTTGAGCAGGCGCAGGGCCTGCAGCACCGGCTGGCGTGACACGGCCAGCTGCTGCGCAAGCTCCTCCTGCGTGATGCGCGCGCCCGGCGCCAGGCTGCCGTCGCTGATGGCGCCGAGCAGAGCCTGGTAGACCTGATCGACGAGGTCGGGCGCGACGTGCAGTTTCAGCAGCGGGGCGGGCTTCATGGTGATCAGCGCACTCTGTATACAGAATACACGGAGTCTGCCCGGATTCAAGTCGGACTCACGCTATCCTGCCCTCCGAATCGATTCACCGCGTTGCCATGCCCGCCGCTGCCCTCGACCGCCAGCCTTCCTCCTTGCAGCGGCTGCTGCAACGGTTGTCCCGTGGCCGCTGGGGGCGGCGCCCACCGCCGTACCGCGCGGCCATGGACGCGATGGACGCGGGCATCGTGCTGTTCGATGCGCACGACCGCCTGCTGCTGTGCAATCGCCACTTCCGCGCGCTCTACCCTGGCATGGCCGACCGGCTGGTGCCCGGCCGCAGTTTCGAATCGATCCTGCGCGACGCCATCGCCCAGGGCCTGGTGCCGCAGGCGCTGCCTGACGTCGAGGCCTTCGTGGCGGACCGCGTGCGACGCCATCGGCAGCCCGGGGCGCCCATCCTGCGGCAGATGAGCGACGGCCGCTGGCGGCGCATCAGCGAGCAACGCCTGGCCGACGGCAGCCTGCTGGCCTTCAGCATCGACGTGAGTGAACTGGTCGAGAAGGAGCGGGCGCTGGAGGCGGCGCGCACCGAGGCGGCGCAGGCACGCGACCGGCTGGAGGCCGCGGTCGAGGCGCTGCCCGACGGCTTCGCGCTGTACGACGCCGACGACCGGCTGGTGGTCAGCAACCACCGCTACCGCGAGATCTACGGCCCGTCGGCGCCGGCGATCCGCCCCGGCACCTCCTTCGAGGACATCCTGCGCTACGGCCTGGCGCACGGCCAGTACCCGGCCGCCGAAGGCCAGGAGCTGACCTGGCTCGAGGAGCGCCTGTACCGCCACCGTCATGCCGATCAGCCGATCCTGCAGGAGCTGCCCGGCAACCGCTGGCTGCGCATCGAGGAGCGGCCGACGCGGCTGGGTGGTGTGGCCGGCGTGCGCGTCGACGTCACCGAACTGGTGCAGCAGGGCCAGCAGCTCAAGCAGGTCAACGCGCGCCTGACGGAGAGCCGGGCGCAGCTCAATGCAGTGATCGGCACCGCGATGGCGGCGATCGTCACGCTCGACGCGCGCGGCGAGGTGCTGTCGGCCAACCCGGCCACGACCACGATCTTCGGCTGGCACGAACACGAACTGGTCGGCCGCGACATCGGCGTGCTGGTGCCTGAACCGGCGGATGGCGAGCCCGATCCCCTGTCGCTGCTGGTGCAGCGCGGCACGTCGCTGCGCGCCGCGCCGCAGGACCTCCGCGCACGCCGCCGCGACGGCCAGGGCGTGGCCGTGCAACTGGCCCTGTCGCGCCTGGAGATTCCCGGCCCGGCGCGCTACGTGGCGCTGTTCACCGACCTGTCGGAGCGCGAGGCCTACGCGCAGGCGCTGCGCGACGCCAACGCGCAGCTGGCCCACCTGTCCGAGACGGACGCGCTGACCGGCATCGCCAACCGCCGCCGGCTGGACCGCGCGCTGCACGAGGAGTGGCAGCGCAGCGGCCGCCACGGCCAGCCGATGGCTCTGCTGATCGTCGATGTCGACCACTTCAAGCGCTACAACGACAGCCTCGGCCACCCGATGGGCGACGAGTGCCTGCGCGCGATCGCGCAGCTGCTGCGCAAGTGCGTGCACCGCACCGGCGACCTGGTCGCGCGCTATGGCGGCGAGGAGTTCGCGCTGTTGCTGCCGCACACGGCAGCCGCCGAGGCGATGGCCGTGGCGCTGGCCTGCATCGAGGCGGTGGAATCGGCCGCGCTGCCGCACCCCGATTCGCCGCTGGCCGCACACCTGACGCTGAGCGTCGGCGTGGCCAGCGCGATGGCCGGCGCGGGCGTGTCCGCGGCGTCGCTGGTCGAGGCGGCCGATGCGGCTGCGTACGCCGCCAAGCGCGCCGGGCGGCGCCGCGCCGTGCTGGCCGAGTAGGCACTTCGGGCCCGGGCACGCCGGCGGCCGGCGCAAATGGCCTGAAAATACGCGCTTCGCCCAGTCCGGATCCGCCGGGCGGCGCGCACACCCTCCCCCCCAGACCATGGCAACCATCCTCCAATCGCTTCCCGCCGGCCAGAAGGTCGGCATCGCCTTCTCCGGCGGCCTGGACACCAGCGCCGCGCTGCACTGGATGAAGCTCAAGGGCGCCGTGCCCTACGCCTACACCGCCAACCTGGGGCAGCCGGACGAGCCCGACTACGACGACATCCCGCGCCGCGCGATGCAGTACGGTGCGGAGAAGGCGCGCCTGATCGAGTGCCGCGCCCAGCTCGTCGCCGAAGGCATCGCCGCGCTGCAGTGCGGCGCCTTCCACATCTCCACCGCCGGCGTGACCTACTTCAACACCACGCCGATCGGCCGCGCCGTCACCGGCACGATGCTGGTCACCGCGATGAAGGAGGACGAGGTCAACATCTGGGGCGACGGCAGCACCTTCAAGGGCAACGACATCGAGCGCTTCTACCGCTACGGCCTGCTCGCCAACCCCTCGCTGAAGATCTACAAGCCCTGGCTGGACCAGACCTTCATCGACGAACTCGGCGGCCGCGCCGAGATGTCGGCCTTCATGACGCAGGCCGGCTTCGCCTACAAGATGTCGGCCGAGAAGGCCTACTCGACCGACTCCAACATGCTCGGCGCCACCCACGAGGCGAAGGATCTCGAGCAGCTGAACAGCGGCGTGAAGATCGTGCAGCCGATCATGGGCGTGGCCTTCTGGCGCGACGACGTCGAGGTCAAGCGCGAGGAGGTCAGCGTGCGCTTCGAGGAAGGCCAGCCGGTCGCGCTGAACGGCAAGACCTTCGCCAGCGCGGTCGAGCTGATGATGGAGGCCAACCGCATCGGCGGCCGCCACGGCCTGGGCATGAGCGACCAGATCGAGAACCGCATCATCGAGGCCAAGAGCCGCGGCATCTACGAGGCGCCTGGCCTGGCGCTGCTGTTCATCGCCTACGAACGCCTGCTCACCGGCATCCACAACGAAGACACCATCGAGCAGTACCGTGACAACGGCCGGCGGCTGGGCCGCCTGCTCTACCAGGGCCGCTGGTTCGACCCGCAGGCGCTGATGCTGCGCGAGACCGCGCAGCGCTGGGTGGCGCGGGCCATCACCGGCGAGGTGACGCTGGAACTGCGCCGCGGCAACGACTACTCGCTGCTGAACACCGAGTCGGCCAACCTCACCTACAAGCCCGAGCGGCTGACGATGGAGAAGGGCGAGTCGATGTTCTCGCCGCAGGACCGCATCGGCCAGCTGACCATGCGCAACCTCGACATCGTCGACACGCGCGACAAGCTGGCGACCTATTCGCAGGTCGGCCTGCTGCCCTCGGGCGGCTCGGACCTGCTGCCGCTGCTCAGGGACGACAGCGCGAAGTGAGCTTCACGCTGGCCGAAGCGGCGGCCCGCGTTCCTAGTTGTTGAAAGGATCGCGCACCGCCGGCGCCTTGCCGAGCAGCGCGTCCTTGAGCTGCGAGTCGGCGGGGTTCTTGCCCAGCCAGATGCGCAGCAGCGCGGTGAAGAACTCCGGCTCCTTGATCGGATCGATGTTCGCCTTGCCGTTGATGAGCACGGTCGTGCCTTGGCCGGGCAGGTAGTCGACCGAGAACGAGTCGCCGGCGACGAGCTTCTTCTTCGCCGAGAACAGCTCGCTCAGGCGGATCGTGCCGGCTATCGACTTGGAGAACTCCTCGCGCGGCGAGTTGTCCTGCATGCCGCGGGTGAACAGCTTGCCCAGTTCGTTGGCGTCGATGTCGCGCAGCATCACGATGTGCATGCGCTTGGGGCCTGGCGCGGCGAGCGCGGCTTCGGTCGTGGCGACCTTGCTGCCGAGGTAGAGCCCGGCGGTATAGACCTTGAACACCGCCTTGTAGCGGATGCCGGCGCCGTTGAGCTGCAGCTTGCCGTTGCCGACCTGCAGCGTCTGGTCGTACTTGACGCCAGCCACTTCGGTGGTCTGGGCTTGCGCCAGCGGCGCGGTGAGCAGGGCCGCCAGCGTGGCGGTCAGGACGATGGTGCGACGGATCACGACGCTCTCCGAAATGTGTTGGCCGGCCATGTGGGGCCGCGAAGCCTGCGAGTGTGTCAAACCGACGGCGCGGCTGTCCATGGCGAATTCCACGAGTCGGGAGCCCTCCCCAGGCCGTTCTTGTGCGCTGCTACACTCGGCGCCCATGTTTTCGACACGCAAGCAAACCACGGGGTCGCACGACCGGGGAGCCTGGCCCTGGCGCCGCTCCTGCTGCCACGCCGGGCGCTGACCCGGCGCGTTTGCTTGCCGCGGAGCGCCGCGTTCACCCATGAAGCGCGCCCTTCGGCTCCATCGGCTGGCTCATCCAGCCGGCACCACCGAATCGAACCGTCACGCGGACGCAGCAGTCGTCCGCCGGGCCGTGGAGGGCCCTGACCCGTGATCACCGAACTCGAATTCAAGAGCCTGGCCGCGCAGGGCTACAACCGCATTCCGCTGTTGACCGAGGCCTTCGCCGACCTGGAGACGCCGCTGTCGCTCTATCTGAAGCTGGCTTACGGCAACGGCGGCGGCAAGCACAGCTTCCTGCTCGAGTCCGTCGTCGGCGGCGAGCGTTTCGGGCGCTATTCCTTCATCGGCCTGCCGGCGCGCACGCTGTTGCGCGCCAGCGGCTTCCGCACCGAGGTCGTCACCGATGGTGTGGTCGTCGAATCGCACGACGGCAATCCGCTCGACTTCATCGACCAGTACCAGAAGCGCTTCAAGGTCGCGCTGCGGCCGGGCCTGCCGCGCTTCTGCGGCGGCCTGGCCGGCTACTTCGGCTACGACGCGGTGCGCTACATCGAGCCCAAGCTCGCCAAGACCTGGAAGGACGGCGGCGTCGACACGCCGGACATCCTGCTGCTGCAGTGCGAGGAACTGGCGGTCATCGACAACCTGTCCGGCCGGCTGTACCTGATCGTCTACGCCAACCCGGCCGAACCCGAGGCCTACTTCAAGGCCAAGCGGCGCCTGGCCGAGCTCGGCGACAAGCTCAAGTACAGCGTCACCGCGCCGCAGGTCAAGCGCGTGGCGGCGCATGGCGTCGAGCGTGAGTTCGCCAAGAGCGACTACCTGGCGGCGGTCGAGAAGAGCAAGGAGTACATCGCCGCCGGCGACATGATGCAGGTGCAGATCGGCCAGCGGCTGAAGAAGCGCTACACCGAGAGCCCGCTGTCGCTGTATCGCGCGCTGCGCTCACTGAACCCCTCGCCCTACATGTTCTTCTACGACATGGGCGACTTCCAGATCGTCAGCGCCAGCCCGGAGATCCTGGTGCGCCACGAGCATGTGCCCGAGGGCGAGAAGGTGACCATCCGCCCGCTGGCTGGCACGCGCCCGCGCGGCGCCTCGCCCGAGCAGGACAAGGCGCTGGAGGCCGAACTGCTGGCCGACCCGAAAGAGCGCGCCGAGCACGTGATGCTGATCGACCTGGCGCGCAACGACATCGGCCGAATCACCAAGACCGGCAGCGTGAAGGTGACCGAGGCCTTCGTCATCGAGCGCTACTCGCACGTGATGCACATCGTCAGCAACGTCGAGGGCCTGCTGAAGGACGGCATGACCAACATCGACGTGCTCAAGGCCACCTTCCCGGCCGGCACGCTGACCGGCGCGCCGAAGATCCGCGCGATGGAGATCATCGACGAGCTCGAGCCGAGCAAGCGCGGCATCTACGGCGGCGCCTGCGGCTACCTGAGCTTCGCGGGCGACATGGACGTGGCCATCGCCATCCGCACCGGCATCGTCAAGGACCAGACGCTGTACGTGCAGGCCGCCGCCGGTGTGGTCGCCGATTCGGTGCCCGAGATGGAGTGGAGAGAGACCGAGCACAAGGCACGCGCCTTGATCAGAGCCGCCGAACTCGTCGAGGAGGGCTTCTGACATGCTGCTCATGATCGACAACTACGACTCCTTCACCTTCAACCTGGTGCAGTACTTCGGCGAGCTGGGCGAGGAGGTGCGCGTCTTCCGCAACGACGAGATCGATGTCGCCGGCATCGCCGCGCTGAAGCCCGAGCACCTGGTGCTCTCGCCGGGGCCGTGCTCGCCGGCCGAGGCCGGCATCTGCGTCGAGGCGATCCAGGCCTTCATCGGCAAGATGCCCGTCCTCGGCGTGTGTCTCGGCCACCAGGCGATCGGCGCGGCGCTGGGCGGGCGCATCGTGCGCGCGAAGACGCAGATGCACGGCAAGACCGACGTGCTGCATCACGACGGCCGCGGCGTGTACACAGGCCTGCCGCAGGATTTCACCGTGATCCGCTACCACTCGCTGGTGATCGAACAGGCGACGCGGCCGGAGGTGCTGGAGATCACCTCGACCTCGCAGGACGGCGAGATCATGGGCGTGCGGCACCGCGAGCTGGCCGGCACGAAGACGCCACTGGAAGGCGTGCAGTTCCATCCGGAGTCCATCCTCACCGAGCATGGCCACGCGATGTTGAAGAACTTCCTGGAGCTTCGGCCATGATCGTCGACCTGCGCAGCGATACCGTCACGCGGCCGACCGCCGCGATGCGCGAGGCGATCGCGCGGGCCGATGTCGGCGACGACGTGTTCGGCGACGACCCGACCGTCAACGCGCTGCAGGAGCGCATCGCCGCGATGCTAGGCAAGGAGGCGGCGCTCTACGTGCCCAGCGGCACGCAGAGCAACCTGTGCGCGCTGATGAGCCATTGCCAGCGCGGCGACGAGTACATCGTCGGCCAGATGGCGCACACCTACCGATGGGAAGCTGGCGGCGCGGCGGTGCTGGGCAGCATCCAGCCGCAGCCGATCGCCCATCAGCCTGACGGTACGCTGCTGCTGGCCGACATCGAAGCGAACATCAAGCCCGATGACCCGCATTTCGCGCGTTCACGGCTGCTGACCCTCGAGAACACGCTGGGCGGCAAGCTGATGCCGATGGCCTACCTGCGCGATGCGACGGCGCTGGCGCGCCGGCAGGGGCTGGCAACTCACCTCGACGGCGCCCGGCTTTTCAATGCGGCGGTGGCTCTTGGCGGCGATCCACGCGCGAACGCCCGCGCGATGGCAGACTTGTTCGACTCCGTCTCGGTCTGCTTCAGCAAAGGCCTGGGTGCACCGGTCGGCTCGGCGCTGGTTGGCTCGAAGGAACTGATCGCCAGGGCGAAGCGCGTGCGCAAGATGGCCGGCGGCACGATGCGCCAAGCCGGCGTGCTGGCCGCGGCCGCGCTGCACGCGCTCGAGCATCACGTCGATCGCCTCGCCGACGACCACGCACGGGCGCGCCGCCTGGCCGACGGCCTGCAAGGCCTGCCCGGTGTGACGGTGCAGCCGCCGCAGACCAACATGGTCTTCATCGACCTGCCGCGCGAGCGAGCCGCTGCGGCCGTGGCCGAACTACGTGCCCGCGGCGTGCTGGCCACCGGCTTGTACCAATTGCGCCTGGTCACCCACCTCGACGTAGCCGACGCCGGCATCGACCATGCCATCGCCGTGCTGCGCGAGGCGCTGCACTGACCCCGCGCCCCTTCAGGAGCCCGCCATGCCCATCACCGACAACGAAGCGCTGACCCGCACGATCGAGCACCGCGAGATCTTCCACGACGAGATGCTCGCGCTGATGCGTCGCATCATGGGCGGCGAGATGTCGCCCGTCATGATGGCCGCGCTGCTGATCGGCCTGCGCGTCAAGAAGGAGACCATCGGCGAGATCACCGCCGCCGCGCAGGTGATGCGCGAGTTCTCCACCAAGGTCGAGGTGGCCGACCGCACGCACCTGGTCGACATCGTCGGCACCGGCGGCGACGGTTCGCACACCTTCAACATCTCCACCTGCTCGATGTTCGTCGCGGCCGCTTGCGGCGCGCGCGTGAGCAAGCATGGCAACCGCAGCGTGTCGAGCAAGTCGGGCAGCGCCGACGTGCTGGAGTCGCTCGGCGTGAGCCTGTCGCTGAAGCCGGCCGACATCTCGCGCTGCATCGCCGACACCGGCATCGGCTTCATGTTCGCGCCCAACCACCACCCGGCGATGAAGAACGTCGCGCCGGTGCGCAAGGAACTCGGCGTGCGCACGATCTTCAACATCCTCGGGCCGCTGACCAACCCGGCCGGGGCGCCGAACATCCTGATGGGCGTGTTCCACCCTGATCTCGTGGGCATCCAGGTGCGCGCGTTGCAGCGCCTGGGCGCCGAACACGCGCTGGTGGTCTACGGCCGCGACGGCATGGACGAGGTCTCGCTCGGCGCCGCGACCCTGGTCGGCGAGTACAAGGACGGCGACATCCGCGAGTTCGAGATCCATCCCGAGGACTTCGGCCTGACGATGGCAAGCAACCGCACGCTGAAGGTCGAGACGCCGGAGCAGAGCAAGACCATGCTGCGCGCGGTGCTCGACAACGAGCCCGGCCCGGCGCGCGACATCGTCATCCTCAACGCCGGCGTGGCGCTGTATGCCGCCAACGCGGCGGCAACGATGGCCGACGGCGTGGCGATGGCGCGCGAGGCGCTGGCCTCGGGCAGGGCGCTGGCGAAGATGCACCAGTTCGTGGCCCGGACCAAGGAACTGGCCGCGGCATGAGCAGCGACATCCTGAACAAGATCGTCGCGGTCAAGCGTGAGGAGATCGCGGCGGCGAAGCGCGTTCGCGATGCTGCTGCGCTGCGCCGCGACGCGGAATCGCTCGGTAGGCAAAGGGACTTCGTCGGCGCGCTGCGAACGAAGATCGCCGCTGGCCGCGCCGGCGTGATCGCTGAAGTGAAGAAGTCGAGCCCGAGCAAGGGCGTGCTGCGCGAGCACTTCGTGCCAGCGGAGATCGCCTCCAGCTATGAGCGCGGCGGGGCGGCCTGCCTGAGCGTACTGACCGACGTGCAGTTCTTCCAGGGCTCGGCGGAGTTCCTCGAGCAGGCCCGTGCTGCCTGCGCGCTGCCGGTGCTGCGCAAGGACTTCATGGTCGATGCGTACCAGGTGTTCGAGGCGCGCGCCATGGGTGCCGACTGCATCCTGCTGATCGCCGCCTGCCTCGACGACGAACTGATGGCCGACCTGGAAGCACAGGCGTTGGCGCTGGGCATGGCGGTGCTGGTGGAAGTGCACGACGGCGCCGAACTCGATCGTGCGCTGCGCCTGAAGACGCCGCTGGTGGGCATCAACAACCGCAACCTGCGGACCTTCGAAGTCACGCTGGACACCACGCTCGGCCTGCTGCCGCGGGTGCCGACGGACCGCCTGCTGGTCACCGAAAGCGGCATCCTGGGCGCGGGCGACGTGAAGCGCATGCGCGATGCCGACGTGCACGCCTTCCTGGTCGGCGAAGCCTTCATGCGCGCGCCGGACCCGGGCGCCGCGCTGGCCAGCCTGTTCGCATGACCGCGGACGATCTGGCGGCGGCCTGCGCCAGCCTGCCGCCGGCCTGGGCCGCCGCGTTGCCGCAATGGACGCCGGAACGCTTCGCCGGCGTGATCGAGCGCGTTCGCGCCGTATCGGATGCGCGCGAGATCGCTCCGGCCGACCCCTTCCGTGCCTTGCGATTCGCCGATCCGGAGCAGGTCAAGGTCGTCGTCTTCGGCCAGGATCCCTACCCGAAGCCGGGTCATGCCGACGGCCTGGCCTTTTCCGCCGGGCACGGCAAGCCGGCTTCGCTGCGCCGCATCTTCCAGGTGCTGGCCGAAGACAAGCCCGGGTTCAAGCCGCCGGCGGCATGGAAGCTCGACGGCTGGGCGCGCCAGGGCGCGCTGCTGCTCAACCCGACGCTGACCATCGAAGTGGGCCGCATCGGCAGCCATATGAATTGTGGTTGGCAAGCGCTCACAGCCGATATTGTCAAGGTTCTGTGCAGAGCGGAGTGCCCGCCGGTGTTCATGCTCTGGGGTGACAAGGCTCGGCAGTTCTTCGTCGAGGCGCAGCCGGCCAACACGCAGGTGCGTACCCTGGTGACCCGCCACCCGTCCAACGACTTCCAGCGCCGCTTCATGGCCGAGGACCGGCACTTCCTGGAGACTGCCAGCCTGGTCGACTGGTGGGCTCTCTAGCCTGTGTTATAGTCGCGGGCTCTGCGTGGAGGGGTGCCCGAGTGGCTAAAGGGGGCAGACTGTAAATCTGTTGGCTTACGCCTACGCTGGTTCGAATCCAGCCTCCTCCACCAAAGATTGCAGTGAAGCGTGTTGTCTCCCGAGCGGGAGTAGTTCAATGGTAGAACCCCAGCCTTCCAAGCTGATGACGCGGGTTCGATTCCCGTCTCCCGCTCCATGTCGCCAGAGGCTTGGTGTCCCGCCCGGATTCAAGCCTGTGTCGACGGTCAGTTGATCGGCCCATGTGGCTCAGTGGTAGAGCACTCCCTTGGTAAGGGAGAGGTCGCGCGTTCGATCCGCGCCATGGGCACCAAGTCTTGATATTCATTCTCGTTGTCGAGGAGCGAAACGATGGCAAAAGGCAAATTTGAGCGGACCAAGCCGCACGTGAACGTGGGGACGATTGGTCACGTGGACCATGGGAAGACGACGCTGACGGCGGCGATCACGACGGTGCTGTCGGCCAAGTTCGGCGGCGAAGCCAAGGCGTACGACCAGATCGATGCGGCGCCGGAAGAGAAGGCGCGCGGCATCACGATCAACACCGCGCACGTCGAGTACGAGACCGCCAACCGTCACTACGCGCACGTCGACTGCCCCGGGCACGCCGACTACGTGAAGAACATGATCACCGGTGCGGCGCAGATGGACGGCGCGATCCTGGTGTGCTCGGCCGCTGACGGCCCGATGCCGCAGACCCGCGAGCACATCCTGCTGGCGCGTCAGGTCGGTGTGCCGTACATCATCGTGTTCCTGAACAAGTGCGACATGGTCGACGACGCCGAACTGCTCGAGCTCGTCGAGATGGAAGTTCGCGAACTGCTCGACAAGTACGACTTCCCCGGCGACAAGACCCCGATCATCCACGGCAGCGCCAAGCTGGCGATGGAAGGCGACAAGGGTGAACTCGGCGAGCAGGCCATCCTGAAGCTGGCCGACGCGCTGGACAGCTACATCCCGACGCCCGAGCGCGCCATCGACGGCGCCTTCCTGATGCCGGTCGAAGACGTGTTCAGCATCTCCGGTCGCGGCACGGTGGTGACCGGTCGCGTCGAGCGCGGCATCGTCAAGGTCGGCGAGGAAATCGAGATTGTCGGCATCCGTGCCACGCAGAAGACCACCTGCACCGGCGTCGAGATGTTCCGCAAGCTGCTCGACCAGGGCCAGGCCGGTGACAACGTCGGCATCCTGCTGCGCGGCACCAAGCGTGAAGACGTCGAGCGCGGCCAGGTGCTGTGCAAGCCCGGCAGCATCAA
>NZ_CALRZC010000034.1:0-50438 GCF_943372545.1 Variovorax sp. YR752
GCTTCACCTCGTCGGTGAGCCAGCCGAAGCCGTCCGGGCCGGCCTTCATCAGCAGGAAGAAGGGCCACATGCGCTTGAAGTCGTCGGCCGCGAGCAGGGCTTCGGCATCGGGGCGCGCCAGGAAGTGCATGTAGGCGCTGGCCTGCTGCTGCGCCGGGTTGTTGCGCAGTTCGCGCGTGAAGGTGCCCGGGTGCGGCGAGTTGATGATGACCAGCTTGCCGACCTGCTGCGGGAAGGCGTTGGCGTAGCCCCAGGCGAAGGCGCCGCCCCAGTCATGGGCGACCAGCGCGGCCATCGTGCCGTCGGCGCTCTCGGTGGCGACGAGTTGCTGGATGTCCTGGATCAGCAGGTGGGCCTTGTAGTCGGCCACTTCCGTGGGCGCGCTGGACTTCTCGAAACCGCGCAGGTTGGGCGCCACGCAGCGGTAGCCGCCGTGGGCCGGGTCCGAGAAGTAGGCGAGCAGCTCGTCCCAGATGAACGCGGCCTCGGGAAAGCCGTGCAGGAACACCATCAGCGGCTGGCCCGGCTTGCCGGCGGCGCGACAGCTCAGGGTGGTGCCGTTGGGCAGGCTGCGTTGGAAGGTCTCGATCATGCTTCGTGTCTCCTTGGGTTGACTGTTGCTATTCTTTTGATAGTGAACTTCGCAGACGAGGCGCTCGATGCAGCCGGGTTCCTCTAGCGCATCAGGCGTCTTCGGCCGGTGGCGGCTCGGGTGCCTCCGGTGTCGCCGGTGCCGCGGCAGCGTCGTCGGGATGCACCCAGCGCCACAGCAGCTCGGCCGCCTCGCCGACCCCTTGCTTCTTCAGGGCCGAGAACAGTTTGACCTCGCCGCCGCCGGCGTTCAGTCGCGTAATCGACAGCACCTTGGCGGCTTCGCTGCGCGTGAGCTTGTCGGACTTGGTCAGCAGGATCAGGAACTTGAGGCCTTGCTGCACGCGCGGGCGGATCACGTCGAGCAGGATCTCGTCGAGCTCGGTCAGACCGTGGCGCGGATCGCACATCAGGACAACCCCGCGCAGGCTTTCGCGCGTCATGAGGTAGTTGCCCATCACGCGCTGCCAGCGCAGCTTGGCTTCCTTCGGCACGGCCGCGTAGCCGTAGCCGGGCAGGTCGGCCAGCACGGCGTCGTCGACCTTCTGCTTGCCGATGCCGAACAGGTTGATGTGCTGCGTGCGGCCGGGCGTCTTCGAGGCAAAAGCCAGGCGCGTCTGCTGTGTCAGCGTGTTGATGGCGGTCGATTTGCCGGCGTTGGAGCGGCCGACAAAAGCGATCTCGGGCAGGTCGACCGGGGGCAGGTGTTCCAGCTGCGGAGCGCTGGTCAGGAAGTGGGCGGTGTGCAGCCAACCCAGGGCCACGCGCTCGCGTTCAGCGACCTGCGGGTCCACGGCAGGGGCCGCGCGGGGAGGATAAGCGGCGGACTTGGCGCGCGGGGAGGTCATCAATGGGCTTTCGGAACGGGGCGCCATTGTAGAATCGCGGGGTTTTGCGCCATAAATCTAAGCCCCCGATATGAAGTTGTTTGCCAATATTCTGCTTGCAGCCCTCATGGGCGTCACAGCCAGCGCGAGTTTTGCAGCCGATGAGCATGCCGCTGCCCCCGCAGCGGCAGCCGCCAAGCCGGCCAAGCCCGATCCCGCCAAGGGCGACACGCTGTTCAACGCGACGCCGGCCAACAGCCAAAGCTGTGCTTCGTGCCACAACGCGGACGGCAACTCGGCCATCGCAGCCAACCCCAAGCTGGCGCAACAACATCCCGAATACATCCTCAAGCAGTTGCAGGACTTCAAGTCCGGCAAGCGCAAGAGCGCGATCATGAAGCCGCTGGCGTCGGCGCTGTCTGAAGAAGACATGCGCAACATCGCCTGGTTCGTCGGCTCCAAGAAGATCAAGCCGGGCTTCTCGAAAGAGAAAGACACGGTCGCTCTCGGCGAAAAGATCTACCGCGGCGGCATCGGCGATCGCCAGATCCCGGCCTGCGCCGGCTGCCACAGCCCGAACGGTGCCGGCCTCCCGGCCCAGTACCCGCGCCTGGGCGGCCAGCACGCCGACTACACCGTGACCCAGCTCGTGGCCTTCCGCGACAACGTCCGCCTGAACAGCTCGCCCATGAACGGCGTGGCCGCCAAGCTCAACGACCGCGAAATCAAGGCTGTCGCCGACTACATCGCCGGCCTGCGCTGATTTCCGCTGTCGCGCTGTCCAGCGTGAACTAACCGCCGATAAAAATCCCAAACAAAGGGCGGGCCGATCCAGCAGGATGGCCCGCCCTTTTGTTTTTTCCCCTTTCCTGGTTCCCTTCCGATGACCGTTTCCACCCATGGCCTTCGCGTGCATCGCGGCCCGCAGCTGCTTCGCGCCGCGGTGGAGCTGCTGTCGTCGATGCGCTTCGCGATCGCGCTGCTGACGGTCATCTGCATCGCCTCGATCATCGGCACCGTGCTCAAGCAGCACGAGCCGATCAACAACTACATCAACCAGTTCGGGCCCTTCTGGGCCGAGCTGTTCCGCGCGGCCCGGCTCGACTCGGTCTACAGCGCCTGGTGGTTCATGCTGATCCTGCTGTTCCTGGTGATCAGCACGTCGCTGTGCGTGGCGCGCAACACACCGCGCATCCTGATCGACCTGCGCACCTTCAAGGAAGACATCCGCGCGCAGAGCCTCAAGGCCTTCGGCCAGCGCGCCGAAAACCGCCTGGCGGAAATGCCCGACATGGCGGCCAACCGCATCGGCCAGCTGCTGGTGAGCGGTGGCTGGAAGGTCAAGCTGCAGCAGCGCAACGCCAGCGCCGACGGCAAGGCCGCGGCCGGCTGGATGGTCGCGGCGCGCGCCGGCGGCGCCCACAAGCTGGGCTACATCGCGGCCCACAGCGCGATCGTGCTGGTGTGCATCGGCGGCCTGCTCGACGGCGACCTCGTCGTGCGCGCCCAGACCTGGTTCAACGGCAAGAGCGTGTTCACGGGCGGCGGCATGATCGCCGACGTGGGGCCCGAGCACCGCCTGTCGACCGCCAACCCGACCTTCCGCGGCAACATCCTCGTGCCCGAGGGCGGGCGGGGCAACGTGGCCATCCTGAACCAGGCCGACGGCGTGCTGCTGCAGGAGCTGCCGTTCACCATCGAGCTGAAGAAGTTCATCGTCGACTACTACTCGACCGGCATGCCCAAGCTGTTCGCCAGCGAGGTGGTGCTGCACGACCGCGAGAGCGGCGAGCAGGTGCCGGCGCGCATCGAGGTGAACCACCCGGCCAGCTACAAGGGCGTGGAGATCTACCAGTCGAGCTTCGACGACGGCGGCTCCACGGTGAAGCTCAAGGCGGTGCCGATGGCGGCCGCGGCCAAGCCCTTCGAGGTCGAGGGCATCATCGGCGGCCCGAGCACCGAGATCACCAACGGCACCGACAAGCTCACGCTCGAGTACGCCGCGCTGCGCGTGATCAACGTCGAGAACTTCGCCGACGGCGGTGCGATGGGCAGCGGCGCCGACGTGCGCAAGGTCGACCTGCGCCACAGCCTCGAGTCGCGCCTGGGCGCCGCCAACAAGACCAACAAGCCGAAGGTGCTGCGCAACATCGGCCCGAGCATCGGCTACAAGCTGCGCGACGCGTCGGGCCAGGCGCGGGAATACCAGAATTACATGGTGCCGGTCGACGCCGGCGACGGCCAGCCGGTGTTCCTGCTGGGCATGCGCGAGAAGCCCGAAGATCCGTTCCGCTACCTGCGCGTGCCCTCCGACGAGCAGGGCTCGATGGACGGCTTCGTGCGCATGCGCACCGCGCTGGGCGACCCCGCCACGCGCGAGCGCGCCATCCAGCGCTACATCGCCAAGGCGACCGACCCGAAGCGCCCTGAAATGGCCGAGCAGCTGCGTGTGTCGGCCGCCCGTGCGCTGGCGCTGTTCTCGGGCGCCGAACGCGCCAAGGCCGACGCGGCGTCGCAGGGCGGCTGGCAGGCGATTGCCGAGTTCATGGAAGCCAACGTGCCCGAGGCCGAGCGCGAGCGCGCCGGCACGGTGCTGGTGCGCATCCTCAACGACGTGCTGTTCGAAGTGCTCAATCTGAGCCGCGAAGGCGCCGGCCTGGCTGCACTGCCGAACGACGAGAAATCGCAGGGCTACCTGACGCAGGCCGTGCTGGCCCTGAGCGATGCGCACTTCTACCCGGCGCCGGTCGCGATGATGATGACCGACTTCACCCAGGTACAGGCCAGCGTGTTCCAGGTGGCGCGCGCCCCTGGCAAGAACATCGTCTATCTGGGGTGTCTGTTGCTGATCGTCGGTATTTTTGCCATGCTGTACGTGCGCGAGCGCCGTTTGTGGGTGTGGCTGACACCCGGCGGCGGCGCATCTGGAGACAACGACGGCCGCGACACCAGCGAAACCGTCGCCACGATGGCGTTCTCGGTCAACCGCAAGACCCTGGACAGCGATCGCGAATTCGAGCATCTGAAGCACAAGCTGCTCGCCCTGAAGAAAGAAGAACCGGCGTCACCATGAACACCACGACCCTCACGCTCCACGAAAGCTGGCTCTCTCGCCGCAACCTGTTCGACTGGGTGTTCGCGGCGCTGGTGCTGGCTGGCGGCGCGTTCGCCTTCATGCGCCACGCCGCCTCGATGGACAGCTACGAAAAGCCGATCCTGATGGCGGCCTTGATTTCGGTCATTGGCATCTGCTGGTTCTGGCGCCCGCTGCGGGTGCTGACGCTGGTGGTGGCTGCGGCCTCGCTGCTGGCCATCAGCTCCTACCAGGGCGACCTGGCGCGCGCCGACTCGGTGTTCTGGCTCAAGTACTTCCTGTCGAGCCAGTCGGCCATCCTTTGGATGAGCGTGCTGTTCTTCATGAGCACGCTGTTCTACTGGATCGGTTTTGTCGCCGGCAAGCAGCAGGCCGACACCTTCGACCTGATCGGCTCCCGGCTGGCCTGGGCGGCCGTGACCATGGCGCTGATCGGCACCATGGTGCGCTGGTACGAAAGCCACCAGCTCGGCCCGGACATCGGCCACATCCCGGTGAGCAACCTGTACGAAGTGTTCGTGCTGTTCTGCTGGCTGACGGCCGCGTTCTACCTGTACTTCGAAGAGCGCTACAACACGCGCGCGCTCGGCGCCTTCGTGATGCTGGTGGTCAGCGCGGCGGTCGGTTTTCTGCTCTGGTACACGATCGTGCGCGAGGCGCATGAAATCCAGCCGCTGGTGCCTGCGTTGCAGAGCTGGTGGATGAAGCTGCACGTGCCCGCCAACTTCATCGGTTACGGCACCTTCGCGCTCGCGGCCATGGTGGCCTTCGCCTACCTCATCAAGGAGCAGGCCAACGAAACCCGCTGGTACAAGCTCACGCCGATCTGGCTGCTGGGCGCCGCGCTGTGCTTCGTGCCGGTGGCGTTCCGCCAGCGCGTGCAGGAAGCCGGCGGCAGCTACTGGGTGGTCTACGCGGGCATCTCGGCACTGATCGCCGCGGGCATCCTGCTGGGGCGCAAGCGCATCGCGGCGCGCCTGCCGGCCAACGAAGTGCTCGACGACGTCATGTACAAGTCGATCACCGTCGGTTTCGCCTTCTTCACCATCGCGACCGTGCTCGGCGCCCTGTGGGCCGCCGATGCCTGGGGCGGCTACTGGAGCTGGGACCCGAAGGAAACCTGGGCGCTGATCGTCTGGCTCAACTATGCGGCCTGGCTGCACATGCGCCTCGTGAAGGGCCTGCGCGGCACCGTCGCAGCCTGGTGGGCGCTGGCCGGCCTGGCCGTGACCACCTTCGCCTTCCTTGGCGTGAACATGTTCCTGAGCGGCCTGCACAGCTACGGCACGCTCTGAGCGCAGGTTCTGCGCCTTTCGCGAAGAATTGAAACCACGCGCCCCCATGGCGCGTAACCAAACCAGGGCATGTCACGAACTACCCTGAGCACAACGATTCACGCGAAAGGCCTGTCATGTCGTTCCCTTCCCGTTCGCACCGTCGCGACACCAGTGGTTTTGTCCATCCGCTGTCGAGCGAGATCACGCCGCGCGCGGCCTACGAAGGCCGGCGCGACCTGCTCAAGCTGATGGCCGGTGGTGCCGCCGGCGCGGCGCTCGCCACCTTCGCCGGGCGCGAGGCCTTCGCCCAGTCAACCGGCCCGCACAAGCTGGCGCTGCTGCCAGGCGCCAAGTCGGCGGTGCCGGGCGCGCAGACCATGGAAAAGCTCACCGACTACAAGGACGCGAGCAGCTACAACAACTACTACGAGTTCGGCGTCGACAAGGGCGATCCGGTGAAGAACGCCGGCACGCTCAAGACGCGGCCGTGGACCGTGGAGGTCGAGGGGCTGGTCAAGAAGCCGGGCAAGTACGGCATCGAAGACCTGCTCAAGCTCAGTGCGCAGGAAGAACGCATCTACCGCCTGCGCTGCGTCGAGGGCTGGTCGATGGTGATCCCGTGGGTCGGCTATTCGCTGGCCGAGCTCATCAAGAAGGTCGAGCCGCAGGGCAACGCCAAGTTCGTCGAGTTCGTGACGCTGGCCGACCCGAAGACCATGCCCTTCGTCGGTTCGCGCGTGCTCGACTGGCCCTACACCGAAGGCCTGCGCATGGACGAGGCGATGCACCCGCTGACGCTGCTGGCCTTCGGCATGTACGGCGAGGTGCTGCCGAACCAGAACGGCGCGCCGGTGCGGCTCGTGGTGCCGTGGAAGTACGGTTTCAAGTCGGCCAAGTCGATCGTCAAGATCCGCTTTGTCGAGAAGGAGCCGAGCACCGCCTGGAACAAGGCCGCGGCGCAGGAATACGGCTTCTATTCGAACGTGAACCCGGCCGTCGACCACCCGCGCTGGAGCCAGGCGACCGAGCGCCGCATCGGCGACGGCGGTGGCCTGTTCGCGAAGCGGCGCAAGACCGAGATGTTCAACGGCTACGAGGCGCAGGTCGGCCAGCTCTACGCCGGCATGGACCTGAAGAAGAACTTCTGAGCGGACGCCCCTGCCCGGTCCTCGCGCCATGCTGAACAAGCTGCTCATGCACCCGGCGACCAAGCCGGTCATCTTCCTGCTGTGCCTGTTGCCGTTCGCGCGGCTGGCCTACGGCGCGTTCACGGACGGGCTGGGCGCGAACCCGGCCGAGTTCCTGATCCGCGCGACGGGCGACTGGACGCTGCGCTTCATCTGCATCGTGCTGGCGGTGACGCCGCTGCGCGTGATCGCCAAGCTCAATGCGCTGGCGCGCTTTCGCCGCATGCTGGGTCTGTTCGCGTATTTCTACGTGGTGCTGCACCTGCTGTGCTACAGCTGGTTCGACCAAGGCTTCGAGTGGGGCGAGATCGCCAAGGACATCGCGAAGCGGCCGTTCATCCTCGTGGGGTTTTCGGCCTTCGTGCTGCTGACGCCGCTGGCCGCGACGTCATTCAATCGCGCGATCAAGGCGATGGGCGCGAAGCGCTGGCAGTTGCTGCACAAGCTGGTCTACGTGATCGCGGGGCTCGGCCTGCTGCACTTCTTCTGGATGCGCGCGGGCAAGAACAACTTCGCCGAAGTGTTCGTCTACGCCGCGATCATCGGGGTGCTGCTGGCGTGGCGCGTCTGGAATTTCGCGCGCAAGCGCCAGGCCAAGCCTGCGCTGGCTGCGCGCAGCAGCGAGAAGCCGCTGCGCACCGGCTGAGATCAGCTCAGGTCAGCCGTCGATCTCGGCGCGCAGCTGGTCTTCCATCGTCTCGCGGCGGCGGATCAGTGTCGCGGTGGCGCCGCTCACCAGCACCTCGGCCGCACGGCCGCGCGTGTTGTAGTTGCTGGCCATGCTCATGCAGTACGCACCGGCTGACAGCACGGCCAGCAGATCGCCGGCCACCACGTTGAGCGCGCGGTCGCGGCCGATCCAGTCGCCGCTTTCGCAGACCGGGCCGACCACGTCGTAGGTCGGCGCGTCGCCGGCGCGCTCGCGCAGCGGCACGATCTTCTGGAAGGCCTGGTACATCGCGGGACGCGGCAGGTCGTTCATGGCCGCGTCGACGATGCAGAAGTTCTTGTCCTCGCCGGGCTTGGTGTAGAGCACCTCGGTCACGCACACGCCGGCATTGCCGACCAGCGAGCGGCCGGGTTCGATCACCAGCTTGCGCTGACCGAAGCCGCGTGCGTCCAGCTTGGCGAGCAGCTGCTGCCACAGCGCATCGGCCTTGGGTGGTACCTCGCCGTTGTAGTCGATGCCCAGGCCGCCGCCGAAGTCCAGGTGATGGATCGGCACGCCGGCCGCCTCGATGGCTTCCACCAGGTCGAGCACGCGGTCGCAGGCGTCCAGGTAGGGCGAGGCTTCGGTGATCTGCGAGCCGATGTGGCAGTCGATGCCGACCACCTCGAGGCCCGGCAGCCGGGCGGCGTGCTGGTAGGCCTGCACCGCGCGGTCGTGCGCGATCCCGAACTTGTTGCCCTTGAGCCCGGTGGAGATGTACGGGTGCGTCTTCGGATCGACGTTCGGATTGATGCGGATGCTGATCGGGGCACGCACCTTCTCGGCCAGCGCCACCTCGTTGAGCACGTCGAGCTCGGCCTCGCTCTCGACGTTGAAGCAGGCGATGCCGGCCGCCAGGGCCTGGCGCATTTCGGCGCGCGTCTTGCCGACGCCCGAGAAGATGATCTTCTTCGGATCGGCGCCCACCGCCAGCACGCGCGACAGCTCGCCGCCCGAGACGATGTCGAAGCCGCAGCCGGCTTCGGCGAACACGCGCAGCACGCCGAGCGACGAATTGGCCTTCATCGCATAGCAGATCAGCACCTCGCGGCCCTCGAAGCCGCGCTGGTAGGCGGCCAGGGCGTCGAGCATCCACTGCTTCGAATAGACGAACAGCGGCGTGCCGTGCGTGCGCGCCAGCGCGTCGAGCGCGACGCCCTCGACGTGCAGGGCGTTGTCCCGGTGGGCGATGTGGGGGTGGCCGGGCAGGGGGGTGTTCGTCGTCATTTCTGGGGAGAGGTGGGGGCGCTGCTCGCTGCGGCGGGCTTCGGTGCCGCTTCGTTGTCGGAGGCTTTGGAGGAGCCGCCGGGCGTGAGCAATTGGGGCAAGGTGGCGCGCTGGGCGGCCGCCGGATCGGTCGGCAGGTAGAGCGCGCCGCGCTGTCCGCACGCCGCAAGACCGGCCGCGCTGGCGGCAAGGCAGACCATGAGCGCGGTGCGGGCGCGAGCGCTCACTAGAATTTGGCGAACATTCAACATGCTGAAATTGTACTTTTCGACACTGCAGAGCAGCGCTCAATTCACACGCTCACGTATTTCGACCGGTTTGCAACACTTCAACGCGCGAACGAACTCGGCACATCGCTATCGCTTCTGACCGGTCTGCCGTCGCACCTGACGCCTCATGCTTCGCTCTCGCGCCATATCCGCAGCAGAGCGACGACCAAAGTGACGCAACAAGACGCTGACAACTGTCAACACAACAGCAAGAGCAGCCAGCCCGATAAAAACATACAACACCATGTCGGAAAGCCACGGAACCGAATCACCGCCACCGCCCCTCCTGCGGGCATACGCCGACGCGGTCATCAGACTCGCTAAAGCACCCAGAATCAGCGGTTTCGACATCTAAGCTACTCCGACTATGTGGATATCGTCAGCGCAAATACTGCGCGGACAAGAGCCCGGCCCGACAGAGCGGGCCACGAACCGCCCCAAGGCCAACCTCAAGCATGGCGGCAATCTGAGGCACGGTGTAGAACCCAGAGCGGTACATATCCACCACGCCGGCCTCATCCTCTGCACCTAGCACCCGAGGCCTTCCCCAGACCTGTCCACGAGCCCGCGCAGCTATCTGGCCAGCCAAACACCGATCGCGAATCAACGCCCGCTCAAACTCGGCGAATGATCCCAACATCTGCATGAAAAGCCGCCCCACAGGCGTCTCAGTCTCGATCGGCTCTGTCAGCGACCGGAAGCCCGCAGAGCGCGCCTCGAGGTGCGCAAAAACGCTCAACAGGTGCACCAGCGAACGCGCTAGACGATCCATCTTGTAGACCACCAGCGTATCGCCCGGGCCAATCCTCCGAAGCACCTCCTCGAGCACGGGACGCTTCTTCACCGCAGAGCGCTTTTCCTCAACAACGTAGCTCACGCCCGCCCTCAAAAATGCCTCGTATTGAATCGACGTGTTTTGATCCGCCGTAGATACCCGCGCATACCCAATCAGCACCAGTAGCCCTCCCGCCCTTCTGCAACCTTTGTAAGCACTTGTAGACTACAGGAAAGGAGAAACCCATGGGAATGCAGGACCGAGACTGGTATCGCGAGGAAATGCGAGCACGCAAGCGCGCCGAAGACGCTGCTCAGCAAAAGAAGCGCGGGCCCTTTTGGCGTCGCGAAAAGCGCATTCCGGTCGACCTACTCGACAACACAGGCCCACCCAAGCTCTGGGGCGCTGACTGGCACTGGACCCTTCAGCTACTAGTGTGGCTCTGCATCGTTGTACTGCTTCTCCTCGCGTGGCGCATCGTGCGATAACCGGTAACGAAACGCCAACTTCACACGCCCATACCGAGCCCGCGCCAAGCACCGCAAACCCCTTCAGCGAGCGCCACCCCGTACAGCTTCTTTCACCGGAACCGCACCTACTTGCTTTGCTGTCTGACCTCGCATGTAGGTGAGAACAGCGGCATCGTTATCGGCCCACTCAAGACGCGCGAGCAACTCGCGATGCGCTGCCCCGTCATCGCGCAGCTGGGCAAGCGGCGCACCGATGCCCGCGGCCACGCGGGTCATGTCCTCGCAGAAAAGCCGTTCCTTCTCGACCGGCGTTCCCTTGTCATCGAAACACTGGCATCGATCACGAATGCGCGCACAGCCGCCGAACGCCACAGGCTTGTCGCCGACCTGCCCGCTTGGCGGCGCGGCAGGCACGCTGGCAGGCGCTACAGCAGCCGCTGCGACCTTCTCCGCCCCTACCCCCTTGGTTTCGACCTTCGCGGCCTCCACGGGCTTCGGGTGAAACCGCTCCTGCATACGACCGTAGACGGTCGGGCCGAGCACGCCGAGCATGACCAGGGCGAACAGGATGCCGAAAATCACCGTGGGCACGGACCGCTTCTGCTTGGTGTGCAGCGAACTCGATTTGTAGAGCTTCTCGACGTCTTTTGACCGTCGCCATGGCTTCTTCGAAAAAGAGTTTTTGTAGAGCAGAGTACGACTCACCCCGTCCCATTCGTAGATCGTGGCGAAGCGCGAATTTCCGAGCTTGCGTATATGCAAATGCTGCCCGGCCAGCCGACAAATCGCGGCATTGAACAGCATCGGATGCTGGGCCATCAGATGCATGTCAATGCCATAGTGTCGGTGCGTCTCCAACTCTTTGATGCACTGCGGCTGCTCTTTGTTCGCACCGGTCAGCGGCCAAGGCTTCTGCACCTCGTCGTACACGATCAGGTCGCCGGGCTTGACCCACTCGTGCCAGCGCATCAAATCTTCTTCGTCGATCTTCTCGTGTTCAAGCAACAAGCCGTTGATGTTGGTCAGCAGCCTGCGCTTGACCTGCACCTTATTGCCGTCCGAATCGATCGCTTCCTCGATCCAGCCCTTTGCCACCAACGGCATCAACACCTTCTCAAGCAGCCCCGACGTTTTGCCTGCGCCGGGCAGGCCAGTCCATACGGTAATCATCAGCCGTTACTCTTTCCCATGATCGAAGTTGCGTTCTGGATCGACCACAGCATCAGCTTCGTGGTACACGCGCCGAAGATGATGCCAATGGCTTTGCCTATGCCCATGTACAGCGCGAAGTTCAGCGTGTCGCCGGACAGCGCGCCCATCTGCGCGACGATCTGCGCCTTAAGTTGCCCCACCACCGCTTCCATGCCTACGATGGTGATGATGCTGAAACCGAGCGTGGCAAGAATCTTCGCAATGAGCGGCTGCATCATCGAGAGCAGCCATACGCCGAGCTTCATGTGCGCACCTCCTTGCCGGGCATGACGATCAAGAACGCGGCGAAGATCGCCAGGAGGATCACGAGCGCTCGCGCAGGCAGGGCGAAACCACACAGCGTGGTCCAGTCCACCAGCTTGTAGCTATGGCCCATGGTCCCGCTCGACCACTGCTTATCGCTCGGGCAACTGCCGCCGCCGAACACCGACTCTTCGGCGTAGGTGATCGTCTTCGTCTCGCGCGGAATATCGCCAGTCGGCGTGTCCATGTCAGCGCAACCGATGGTATTCGGACGCTTCTCGCAAGGGTCGTCCGGATCGACGTCTTCCTCAGTCGGAGTTGTCGTCGTACTAGACGTACTGCGCACGCTGTTGTCGGTGTTGTACGTCGTGGTGGTGGTCACATTGCTGGTGTTGTTGACCGTGTTCCCTGCCGTCTGAAAGTTGTACGTGGTGCGCTGCACGGTGCGCGAGCCGTCCGCGTTCGTCGTGCTTCGCTCTGGGCCTTGAATCTGCGACGGCCCTGTCACGGTCGGATTCGGAAACGGTATTTCCCCGCCACGCTCCAACGTTTCGCCCCACACGCGGGGGTCTGGTGCAACCGAGGCAAGCCTCTGCGCCACCTGCTCAACAGAGTAAGGCGTCCGAGGTAGGTTCTGCTCGGAGTAGCACGCCTGAAAGACGATGAACCAAGTCGGAGGGCAGCTACTGGTGCGCCTCTCGACGTTGGTCAAGAAATTGGTGTTGATGACCTGACTCTCGTTGGTTCGCGCGACCAACTTGCCATGGCACTGGCCCGCCTCATAGAAGATCGGCGCGATGATCTTTTGCCCGGTCGAAAGTGAATTCGCACCGTTCCACCACGGCGCCCAGTCTTGGCAAGCAGCATCAGAGGACAACCAGTAGTTTGAAAATTGAGCGCCACCCTTCGCATACCGGTACTCGAATCCATCGGAAACAGCGGGCTGACCGGGACCGTCGAAGCCCTCAACGTTGCCGGTCTCTTGGTTACGCTTCATGCCACCGCGATCAAGCCAATTCATGATGTAGGGCGTTGCGGCAGCAACCCCACTTGCGACGCCACAGACACCAGCGGTCGCGACAGCGCAGACGATGCCCGCTGCAACAGGAGCCACGGTGCCCCATGGAATCTGATAGCTGCCACCGGCTGGATACCGCACACCCTGCACACCACCAGCGCCACCGATGTTCCAGTTGCCACGCTCACCCTGAATGAACGTCCCGTTTACATTAAGACCCGCCGTGGGCCCGGTCGCGCCAGTGGGCACGCCGTAATTGCCTGCTTGCGTCCAACCGCCAGAGGTCGGAGAAATAGGGATAGTGCTACCGCCACTGTTGACGGGCGGCGCGCCCGGTGTCAGCGTCGTTGTGCGGCCATTCTGATTGACCCCCCAACGCCCAATGTTGTTCTTATTGACCGCGTGGGCGTTCAGCCAAACGCAACCCAGAGCAGCAGCAAGCAGCCACCCGCGAACATGAATTCGATTGAAGAAGGCATAGCGAGCCCTATTGGTCATGAGGGGTTGCCTCGAAGAATTTCAGGAACTGCCGCGCGCAGAAAACGACGATGGCAGCGCCGAGAAAGAGGCCGAAGACCAAGCCGATATCAGCGAGGTTGTCGGTCGAAGGTGGAGCGGGCGCAAGCTCGACCGTGATCGAGCAAGCAGCGCCGCACTCGATGGTTTGTGATGCCATTGCCCGCTCCGAGTCGGCTTACAGCCAGCCCATCTTTTGGCCGAGCTTCTTGACCGCGTAGATCGCGATGCCAGCGGCGATCACGAGGCCGATGGCCGACAGCACATCGTCCTTGTACTGGGCGATGGCCTCGGATGCGCCTGCGGGCAGTGCGGCCATGGCCGAGGTGCCAGCAGCGACCAAAGCCGAACCGATGGCTGCAGGGCGAACGAAACGAGCGAACTTGTTCATTGGAAACTCCAGTGTTGAACTGGTGGTCCCGGAAATCGGGATTGCACCGGAAGACCCTCGGCGTCTCACGACGTTGGAGGGCTATCCGTTGAAATCACATGAACAGGTAGCCGAGAGCGCTCAACAAGCCGTAGCCTGCGAACACTGAGAAGGTGAAAAGGGCGATTCGCATCGATGCCTTTCAAATTGGTTAAGAACTGCCGGCAACGTTACCGGCAACGAATTGCGATTGATGCTCATCGGTGTCGTGGGCTGTCCCGAGCACATCGAGGTCCACAATGACCGCCTCATCATCCAAATCGGTCCAGTCGTGCACCAGCTGGGTAGCCCTCTCCGCGTCATCGACAACACCGCCACCAGACTGACCCAGCGAGCGCACCCACTCCGGCTGTCCATCGTCAGCAGACGGCGCGAGGAACTTCCCCGTGACCAAGCTCTGGACAATGAGACGCATGGCAGTTAGGCCGTAGTGCCCGGAGCGGGCTTGGCGATGCGTGCGGCAGCCTCGCCAGAGGCGCGAGCCATGTCCATCGGCTTGATATCGACCAGCGTGAGCTGGGTCTTGTTGTCGCTGGCCGCGACCACATCGAACGTGCAGATGACGCGGATCGGAAGCGACTTGCCGAGGTGCTTCCATTT
Organism: Variovorax sp. YR752; assembly: GCF_943372545.1. Lineage (NCBI taxonomy): Bacteria > Pseudomonadati > Pseudomonadota > Betaproteobacteria > Burkholderiales > Comamonadaceae > Variovorax > Variovorax sp. YR752. Next base: position 14,446 of record NZ_CALRZC010000034.1, read on the forward strand.
CTGGAATTCGTCGGACTTGCCGAACTTGAAAGGGCGGGTGCTGATGCCGATGGCTTCGCCGCTACCGTTGCTGGCAATGTCGGCGTCCAGGTGGAACGTGCAGCTGTCGAAAGCACGGTCATTGAACGTGCCTTCGGATGCTTTGATGCCGAACAGGGTGGACTCGCTTTGCATGCGCATGATTGATTACTCCTAGCCCGATTTATTGAAGGCTCATCGCGACTGGGCCAGATCGCGGAACCACGAATTGAGAGAACGCCTCGCTATAGGCCTCAGTGAGGTCAGCGTGGGAGAACGAAGCCAGACGCTTGGGCTTCTTTTTGTGCGTGACGAGCTCAAGGAACTGGTCGTCATCGAGGTACTGGAATGCGAGCGCGATGGACGGTGCAGCAGACTCCAACGTCCACAGCGCATTGCGCACGCACTCGGCCTTGACGCTCATCAACGCGGGCTGCGGCGTGATGTGAATCTGCTCGGGGACGGCTACGTCTCCGGCCTCGCGCAAGATGGCTGCATGCCACTCGCTAGCGCCTGCGAAGAAGTCGGACGGGCGGCGCAGCAGATCGGTGTCGAGCACGCGAAATTTATTGCCATAGCGCAGCTCGAAGCGCAGCCACTTGCTACCGATCTTTTCGCCAAAGAGCTGATCGCCCTTTTCGTAGATGTTGGTTTCCTTCCCGGCTTCTTTCGAGCCGAGGTACAGCGAGCGCGAGCAGCCCTTTGCCCAATTGATATCGCGCAAGACGGGGCGATGGCCATAGTTGTCGCACAGACCTGCACGCCACTCCTCAAGCACTCGCTCGATGCCACCCGAGAGGCCATCAAAGAAGTCGAGGGCGAGGTCGGCGCGGGTGATCTTGCCGTCGAGGTCATCGATGATTCGGGCCATGCGCTCAGCCCATCCGTGCTCTGCGAACGTGCATGCGACGCCGTAGAGGTTGACGTGCAGGGATTCGGCCTGCGCACGCTGTCTCGGGCTGTCAGAGGCCGCGCCAAAGCCCACCCAGCCCACCTCAGCACCATTGCGATGGAGGGGCCAACGCCGTTTGTAGAAGTCGTGTCCCTTGCCCATTTCCGCCCCGCGGTTGAACTCGAATCCGAGGGCCATGCACACACGGTCCGCCAGCTCTGCGGCTTGGCCGCATACATCACGCTCGTGGTCGGGCAGTTCGTTGATGAGGCTCAGGAGCTTGTTCAGCCGGTAGCCCTCATCCCACACGCTGGTCGAGGTTGCACGCTGGTCTGTGAGGAATGGCGGGGCATTGCGCAGGCGCACGGTGAAGCGAAGCCAATCCACATGGACCATGGACTTCAAAGCTTGGCGTTCAGCCATCAAACGAACCTTGACGACATTGCCGTCGAGGACGAGTGCGCTTTTGTCTTTGACCTTGGTCATAGTCCCGTTCCACCTTCCGAAATTTTTCTATCCCCGTGATTACCATCGGGGCACTCCTGCCGCGCCTCCGCGTCGGGCTGCGCGCGTCGCAAGCTAGCGCGCGCCGCCACGTCGTCGCCAGTCGTCACCGCACAGCCGGCACAGCGGCGATCGCAGCGGTCGGCGAGGTACAGGCATTGCAGGAGGCATGCGGCATCGGCAGAGGGCGTGTCCTGCGGACCGGGCTCTGGCCCTTCGGGTTGAGCCACCGAGTACGGCGTCTCAATCGCTTGCGCGACTAGCGATCCCTCACGCTTCAGGGGGATCACGCGCTGCGGGCGGGCTACGTCGCTTTGCGCCGCAGCGATAGGCAGGCCATGGCTGCACGCCATGGAACAGCCGCTTGGCACGGACGGGGGCGAAGCGAAAGCCCATGCCCGTAGCGCACGCTGTGCGGCCTCATAGGCCGTCATCGCGGTCATACGCCACGCTCCCTATACGCCCACGTGCGCGGCATCGTGGAGAACTTGTAGAGGTCCGCCGTCGCAAACAACGGACGCCGGTACACGCCAGCCGCAAAGAACACCGTTACGCGGCTGGACCAATAATCCGAGCTGGACGCCGTTACGCTGGCCGCGAGCTGGACGGTTGCACGAAACAGCTCACAGCCGTAACGAACCTTGAAACAGTGCTGCTGATACGGACTCAACTTCCCGGCAGCAAGACGCGCCACCCAGTCGCGCTGGACAGACTCATCGCTCAAGTCATGCGTAACGGCCACTGCGCCCACCTGGACCAACTCGACCGTTACGGCTGCACGGCGGCGAGCACGCCATGCAGCTTGACGCTGGGCATTGGTCATCGCAGTCATAGCCGCCCCTGCTGACCTTCGAGGCGAAGGCATGCGACCTTTGCGCGGTCGGGCTGGACACCGCGACGCACGAACGCCGCACACACGGCAGCGTCATCACGGTATTGAGAAGAAGCGACGGCCGACCCGATGCGGATGGCCTGCGGAATCGGCGCGTTGATCGCCATGAAGGCGCGGCGCTTCCATTCGAGCTTTTCGGCGGCGGTCATCGCACACATGGCGCGGTCAGCAGCCAGTTCCAGAAGCCATACACAACACCCGCGCCCATGCCACACATGAACAGGACGAACGCGCCGTAGAAGACCCGATAGGTCCAACGGTCGAACGGCGTTTCGTGAAAACGGTCGTTCGCGCTCATTGCAGGCCCTTGGAGCCGTAGAGGCCGACCTGCTTCCAGTTGCGATTCGTCAGCGCAAAACGCGTGATAGACCGCAACACATCGGCCTCTGAGCAGCCGAGTTCACTGGCAATGCCAGCAATGGTCTGCTTGATCTTGGGATCGTCGGTGAAGTCGATGCGGGCCTTTGCGGCACGATGCGCCCGGACGCGGGCAGCAGCATCAGCATGAACAGCAGGCCGACCAGCAGCAGCGCGAACGATGCTCATGCCACCACCTGCAAACGAACCAAGGTCTCAACAAGCTGCCCCTCGATCACCATCGCCGCCTTGGGCCGCCCGGCGAACTTGTAGACCCTCGGCCCCTCATCGCAATGAGCAACGACCGCCCAGCGGTCGTACGAACCGACACACCCACCAGCAGCCCAACGCCGCACCGCAGCCCGCGACGCGGCCTCAATACGGCGATCACGAAGGGTGCACGCCCTCAACCCCGACGAGGCCGGAGCCGCCACAGCTTGGACCTCGACGGTTTGAATGGCCGAGGGCGCGCAATCGGCTTGCTGCTGTCGCTGCGCAAAGAGGGGGAAAGAAACTTGGTGCATGGCGGCTCCGGTGGCAGAATGTAGTTACCAGAAGCGGTTTTAGTTATCGCATCTGGTAAGTCACACTTTATCACTTGAGGTAACACATGAGCCAATTGAATGTTCTTATCGAGAAAGGTAAAGACATTTACGGAAGCTATGGCGCCTTAGCAGAAGCGATAGGCGTTCCGAATACCCACATCTCAATGTGGAAGGCGGGCAAGCGCTACTGCAGCCCGCCAGATCGGGCAGCACTCGCAAGTGCGGTCGACGAAGACCCGACCGAAGCAACCATCGAGGCGGTGATCGAAGGAATCAACCTCGAAAGCCCACAAGGAAAGCGAGCCACCCATGCGCTGCAGGTGGCTCTGTCGAAGATTAAAAAGCTGTAATGACCGACACCGAGTACATGGATCACGCCGAGGCGGCACTTGCTGCCATCGAGCAGGGCTGCGACCGCATCAACGACGCGACCGACGCCGACATCGACAACCAGCGGGTCGGCGGGATGATCACGATGTCGTTCCAGAACGGCAGCCAGCTGATCGTGAACCTGCAGAAGCCGCTGCACGAAATCTGGCTGGCGGCACGCTCCGGCGGCTACCACTACCGGCACGACGGCCGGGTGTGGGTGGACACCAAGACCGGCGAGGAATTCTTCGGCAACCTCTCCCGTGAGGCGACGCTGCAGGCGGGGCTGCCGTTGGTGTTCGCAGCGGCGGCCTGAGCCGCCACTTCCCGCTGCTTCCCGCCGCTTTCCTTCCTTTTGATCAGTTCCTGAACAGGTCGAGGATGCGGTTGCGCTCCTCGGGCGGCGCAGGTGCGCTGATCGCCGGACCGCTCAGGGCTTCCGCCGGTGCCACCGGCGCAGAAGATTCCACGCCCAGGCTCGACACGCCGCGGCCCGGCGCGTAGTCGTCGTAGTACCACTCGCCGCCGACGCTCACGATGCCCGAAGGCGGCGTGGTCGACAGGTCGGTCACGGGCACGCCCTTGAGGGCGGTTTCCATGTAGTTGATCCAGATCGGCAGGCTCAGGCCGCCGCCGGTTTCGCGGTCGCCCAGGTTGCGCGGCGTGTCGTAGCCGATCCACGAGATCGCCGTCATGGTGGGCTGGAAGCCCGCGAACCAGGCGTCGAGCGAGTCGTTGGTGGTGCCGGTCTTGCCGTAGAGGTCGGGGCGCTTGAGCATCGCCTGCGCCTTCGCGGCCGTGCCGGCGCGCGTGATGGACTGCAGCAGCGTGTCCATGATGAAGGCGTTGCGCTGCGGGATGGCGCGCGACGCTTCATTGAGCAGCGGCGGCTGGACGTCGACCAGCACGCGGTCCTTGTGGTCGGTGACGCGGGTCACGAGGTACGGATTCACGCGGTAGCCGCCGTTGGCGAACACCGAGTAGCCCACCGCCATCTGCATCGGCGTGACGGCGCCGGCGCCGAGCGCCATCGGCAGGTAGGCGGGGTGCTTGTCCTTGTCGAAGCCGAAGTTGGTGATCCAGTCTTGCGCGTAGCGCGTGCCGATGGATTGCAGGATGCGGATCGACACGAGGTTGCGCGACTTCATCAGCGCCGTGCGCATCGACATCGGCCCGTCGAAGCCGCCGCCGTAGTTCTTGGGCTCCCAGGGCTGGCCGCCGGTGGTGCCGGCGTCGAAGAACAGTGGGCCGTCGTTGATGACGGTGGCGGGGGTGAAGCCCTTTTCGAGCGCCGCCGAGTAGATGAACGGCTTGAAGCTCGAGCCCGGCTGGCGCCAGGCCTGCGTGACGTGGTTGAACTTGTTCTTGCCGAAATCGAAACCGCCGACCAGCGCCTTGATGGCGCCGTCGCGCGGGTCCATGGCCACGAACGCGCCCTCGACCTCAGGCAGCTGGGTGATTTCCCAGGTGTTCTTGGGCGTCTTCGCGACACGGATCACGGCGCCGCGGCGGATCTTGATGTTGGGCGGTGCCTTGTCCGACAGACCGGACTGCGCGGGCTTGAGGCCGTCGCCGGTGATCTGCACAGCGTCGCCGTTGGCGCGGATGGCCTGGATTTCCTTGGGCGTGGCCTTGAGCACCACGGCTGCCATCACGTCGCCGTTGTCGGGGTGGTCGTTCAGCACGTCGTCTACCGCCTCGTCGAGCTCCTTGGGGTCGTTCGGCAGGTCGATGAACTTCTCGGGGCCGCGGTACACCTGACGGCGCTCGTAATCCATGATGCCCTTGCGCAGGGCCTTGTAGGCCGCCGCCTGGTCGGCCGCGACCAGCGAGGTGTAGACCTTGAGGCCGCGCGTGTAGGTGCTGTCGCCGTACTGCGCGTACATCAGCTGGCGCACGGTTTCGGCGACGTACTCGGCGTGCAGCCGGTTCGGGTCGGCGGCGTCGCGCAGGTGCAGTTCTTCCTTCTTGGCTTCCGCCGCTTGTTCGGCGGTGATGAAGCCGGCTTCCTGCATGCGGTCGATCACGTAGAACTGGCGGCCACGCGCGCGCTGCGGGTTGTTGACCGGGTTGTTCGCGCCGGGGGCTTTCGGCAGGCCGGCGAGCATGGCTGCCTGGGCGATCGACATCTCGGACAGCGGTTTGCCGAAATAGGCCTCGGAGGCGGCGGCGAAACCGTAGGCGCGGTTGCCCAGGTAGATTTGGTTCAGGTAGATCTCGAAGATCTGGTCCTTGCTGAGCATGTGCTCCAGCTTGAAGGTCAGCAGCACCTCGTAGATCTTGCGGGTCAGCGTCTTCTCGGAGCTCAGGTAGACGTTGCGGGCCACCTGCATGGTGATGGTCGACGCGCCCTGGCTCTTCACGCGATTCAGATTCGCGAGCCCGGCGCGGACCAGGCCCTTGTAGTCGACCCCGCCGTGGTCATAGAAGCGGCTGTCTTCGGCGGCGAGGACGGCGTCCTTCACGACCTTGGGGATCGCGGCGATGGGGGTGAGGTTGCGTCGCTCTTCCCCGAATTCGCCGATCTGCGTGCCTTCGGCGGAGAACACCCGCAGCGGCAGCTTGGGGCGGTAGTCGGAAAGCTCCGAGATGTCCGGCAGGTTCGGATACGCCACTGCCAGGGCCACGGCCACCACGCACAGGATGGAAAGCAGGCCCGCCGCAGCGATGCCCGCGCCCCAGAACACGAAACGCAACAGCCATTTGAGCCAGAAGGGGCGTTCGGGGGGAGGGGTCTTGGCGCGCCCCTTGGGGCTGGAATTTTCTTGCATGGGGGCCCGGAGAGTCACCCGACATTATAAAAAGCCGCCCCCTCCGCGCGCCCGGATCTTTGTTACCTCGCGCATTCCCTCCCCCGGGGCTAAGCAGAAAGTTACAGAATGCGGCTTTGACGTCACGTTTTGACAACGGTTGTCGATTCCGGGCTTTCTGCACGCTTGGTGGGCGCAGTGCCTGCTGCTAGCATGCAACCGAACGCATATTTTTCCATTGGTTACAAATAACAGGGGGAGAGGGACCTAACTTGGCTGCTCTTGGATCATTGTTTCGTCGTCAAAACGCCCCCCTGCTGGGACTGGACGTCAGTTCGTCCAGCGTGAAGCTGGTGGAGCTCGGCCGCGAGGCCAGCGGCAAGCTGGTTCTGGAGCGCTGCGCCATCGAGCCGCTCGAACGCGGCTGGATCACCGACGGCAACGTCGAAAAATTCGACGAAGTGGCCGAAGCCGTGCGCCGTGTCGTGCGCAAGAGCGGCACCAAGACCCGCAACGTTGCGCTGGCGCTGCCACCTTCAGCTGTCATCACCAAGAAGATCATTCTTCCGGGCGGCATGAGCGAGCAGGAGCTCGAAATCCAGGTCGAGTCCGAAGCCAACCAGTACATCCCGTTTTCGCTCGATGAAGTCAGCCTCGACTTCTGCGTGACGGGCCCGAGCACGTCGTCTGTCGGCGACGTGGAAGTGCTGATCGCCGCCTCCCGCAAAGAGAAGGTGCAGGACCGCGAAGGCCTGGCGGAAGCCGCGGGCCTCAAAGCGATGATTCTCGATGTCGAGTCGTACGCCTCGCGCCTGGCTACGGCGCGACTGATCGAACAGCTCCCGGGCAAGGGCGTGGACGCGATCGTGGCGCTGTTCGAGGTGGGCGCCTTCACGACCAGCATGCAGGTGCTGCGCAACCAGGAAGTGCTGTACGACCGCGACCAGGCCTTCGGTGGCGCGCAGTTGAGCCAACTGATCGTGCGCCAGTACGGATTCTCCGCAGAGGAAGCCGAAGCCAAGAAGCGCAGTGGCGACCTGCCCGACGACTACGGCTCGGGCGTGCTCAAGCCCTTCGTCGAAAGCATCGCGCAGGAAATCGCGCGGGCGCTGCAGTTCTTTTTCACCAGCACGCCGCACAACCGCGTGGACTACGTGCTGCTGGCGGGTGGCTCGTCGTCGTTGCCAGGGCTGACCAATGCCGTCACGCGTCAGACCTCGTTCGCCTGCTCGCTCGTGAACCCGTTCGACGGCATGGACTTCGGCCCCAGCATCCGTGAGAAGAAGGTCCGCCGCGAAGCGCCTTCCTATCTGACCTCGTGCGGCCTGGCCATGCGGAGGTTCCTGCAGTGATCCTGATCAATCTGCTCCCGCACCGCGAAGCCGCGCGCAAGCGCCGTCGCGAGGCTTTCTACGGCACCTTGGGTGGCGCCGCATTGCTGGGTGTTCTGATCGCCGGCCTCGGTTACCTCTGGTTCGAAGCCCAGATTTCGGGCCAGCAATCGAAGAATGGTTTCCTGCAGGCCGAGATCAAGAAGCTCGAAGTCGAGATCAAGGAGATCTCGACGCTGCAGGACGAAATCGCGGCCCTGCGTGCGCGTCAGCTGGCTGTGGAAGACCTGCAAGGCGACCGCAACCTGCCGGTTCACCTGCTCAACGAACTCGTCCGGCAACTGCCCGACGGCGTCTATCTGACCAGCATGAAGCAGGACAACCAGACCGTGACCCTGCAAGGCATGGCGCAATCGAACGAACGCGTGTCCGAACTGCTGCGCAACCTCGGCAACAACAGTCCCTGGCTGGTGAAGCCCGAGCTGGTCGAAATCACTTCGGCCAACGTGAACCTGAGCCAGCGCGACCAGCGCCGTGTGGCCAACTTCACGATGCGCATCGGCCTCAAGCGGCCCACCGATGCCCAGAAGGCGGAGGCCGAGAAGGCCCTGGCCGCCAAGGCGCAGGCGAAGGGGTAACCGATCATGGCCATCAGCAACCGATCCCTCCCCAAAGTCGACGTCGCCACCGCACTGCGGAACTTCGGCGACCAGTTCCGCGGACTGAATCCGAACGATCCTTCGATGTGGCCGGCGGTGCCGCGCTACGCGCTGTGCTTGGCTGTGACCGCGTTGGCGCTCGCAGGCCTGTGGTTTCTCTGGCTCACGAACTCGAACGACGAGCTCGAAGCCGAGCGCGCCAAGGAAGTGACGCTCCGGGCTGACTACAAGAAGAAGGTGGCGCAGGCCGCCAACCTCGATCTGTTGAAGAAACAGCGCGAGCAAGTGCAGCAGTACGTGATCCTTCTCGAGAAGCAACTGCCCAGCAAGGCAGAAATGGATGCGCTGCTTTCCGACATCAACCAGGCCGGACTCGGCCGCAGCCTGCAATTCGAGCTGTTCCGCCCGGGCCAGGTCTCGGTCAAGGATTACTACGCCGAGCTGCCGATCGCCGTGCGCGTCACGGGCCGCTACCACGACATGGGCGCCTTCGCGGCCGATGTGGCCAGCCTGTCGCGCATCGTGACGCTCAACAACGTGACCGTCACACCGCAGAAGGACAAGGACGTGCTGACGATGGACGCCACCGCGCGCACCTACCGCTATCTCGATGAAGACGAGCGGGCCGCCCAGAAACGCGCCACGGCGCCGAAGGCGAAGAAATGAAGCCGGTCGCCAAAGTTCTGTGGCTGGCACTGGCCACCCTGGGCCTGAGCGCCTGCGGCGATTCAGACCAGGAAGACCTGCAGCGCTGGATGGTCGAGGAGCGCGCCCAGGTGAAGCCTTCGGTGCCGCCGATCTCGGAGCCCAAGAAGTTCACGCCGCAGGCCTACACCGAAGCCTCGTCCTTCGAGCCTTTCAACATGCTGAAGCTGACCCAGGCGCTGCGCCGGGAGTCGAACCAGCCGAGCACGTCCGAGCTGATCGCGCCGGAACTGGCGCGCCGCAAGGAGGCGCTCGAAGCGTTCCCGCTCGACACGATGGCGATGGTCGGCAGCATGAACCGCAACGGCCAGCCGGTGGCGCTCGTGCGTGTGGACAAGCTGCTCTACAAGGTGCGGGTCGGTGAGTACCTGGGCCTCAACTACGGGCGCATCACCCGTATCAACGAAACCGAAGTCGCTCTGCGCGAGATCGTGCAGGACGCCGCGGGCGAATGGATCGAACGCGTAGCCACGCTGCAGTTGCAAGAGAGTGCGAAATGAACCAAAAAAAATCAACGATGGCACAGTGGCTGCGCGCCGCCGGGCTGGGTCTGCTGGCTTTCGGTGCCCTGGCCGTCGCCCATGCGCAAAACGCGATCGAGTCGGTGACGAGCTCGACCCAGTCGGGCGCGGAAGTGATCCGCATCGATCTGGCGCAACCGCTCACCGCCGTGCCCGCCGGGTTCTCCGTGCAGACGCCAGCGCGCATCGCGCTGGACTTCCCGGGCGTGACAAACGCCATCGGGCGCTCGGCCATTGAGGTGAACCAGGGCAACCTGCGCTCGGTCAACGTGGTGCAGGCCGGTGATCGCAGCCGCGTGGTGCTGAACCTGAAGCAGGCTACTGCTTACAAGGCCGAGATCCAGGGCAAGTCGCTGCTGGTGGTGCTCGAGCCAGTGGCTGGAACTGCGCTGGTGGCTTCCGCTGCAACCACTTTTGCTGAGAACCGCAACCGCGATACCCTGCCGTTGCGCGACGTCGACTTCCGTCTGGGCGCCGACAGCACGGGCCGCGTGCTCGTCGACCTGCCGAACAACCAGGTCGGCGTCGATGTGAAGCAGCAAGGCAAGAGCCTGATCGTGGAATTCACCAAGTCGACGCTGCCCGAAGGCCTGCGCCGCCGCCTGGATGTGGCCGATTTCGGAACGCCCGTGCAGTTGATCACCTCGCAGCAATCGGGTGACCGCGTGCGCATGACGATCGATGCCAAGGGTGACTGGGAACACAGTGCCTACCAGAGCGAAAACCAGTTCGTGGTGGAAGTTCGCGCCCGCAAGATCGATCCGAGCAAGCTCACGCAGGGTGTCGGCTACAACGGCGAGAAGCTGTCGCTCAACTTCCAGAACATCGAGATTCGCTCGCTGCTGCAGGTGATTGCCGACTTCACGAACTTCAACATCGTGACCTCCGACTCGGTCAGCGGTGCGCTGACGCTGCGGCTGAAGGACGTGCCTTGGGACCAAGCGCTCGACATCATCATGCAGGCGAAGAACCTGGGCATGCGCAAGAACGGCAGCGTGCTGTGGATCGCGCCCAAGGATGAGATCAACGCCAAGGAAAAGCTCGAGTTCGAAGCCAAGGCGGCGATCGAGAACCTGGAGCCGCTGCGGACGCAGTCGTTTCAGCTGAACTACACGAAGGCCATTGCGATTGCGCAAGGTCTGACGGGCACGGGTGCATCGGCGGGCGGTGGCGGTGGCGGTGGCGGCACGACCTCGCGCATCCTGAGCCCTCGCGGTAGCGTGATTGCTGAAGCGCGGACGAATCAGCTGTTTGTTTCGGACATCCCCTCGCGCCTGGCCCAGGTCACCGATCTGATCCAGAAGCTGGACATTCCCGTTCGGCAGGTGCTGATCGAAGCGCGCATCGTGGAAGCCTCGGACACCTTCGGCAAGTCGCTCGGCGTGCGGATGGGCGGCGGTATCTCCCGCGAACGCGTCGCGTCGGCCAACGGCAATCCGGCATACGGCACCTTCGGCGTCATGCCTGCCACCACCGGCGGCGTCGGCGCCGCAGCAGCCACCTGGACCAACTCCAACTTCATCAACCTGCCCGCAGGCGATGCCGGCGGCACGGGCAACTCGGCCGGCACCTTCGCAATCTCGCTGTTCAACTCGAGCTTGTCGCGCATGCTGAACCTCGAAATCTCGGCGCTCGAAGCCGACGGCAAGGGCAAGCTGGTGTCCAGCCCCCGCGTCATCACGGCCGACCAGACCAAGGCGCTGATCGAGCAGGGCGAGGAAATTCCCTACCAGCAGGCCACGTCCAGCGGCGCCACCTCGATCTCATTCCGCAAGGCGGTGCTCAAGCTCGAAGTCACACCGCAGATCACGCCCGAAGGCAACATCATCCTGACGCTGGACGTGAGCAAGGACGCCCGCGGCGTCAACACGTCGGCAGGCCCGGCCATCAACACCAAGCACGTGCAAACCGAGGTGCTGGTCGAGAACGGCGGCACGGTCGTCATCGGTGGTATCTTCGAACTCACCGAAACCAATGACGAATCGCGCGTGCCGGTGCTGGGTGAAATCCCCTACATGGGGGCATTGTTCCGCAAGCGCGAACGCGTTGCCAACAAGACTGAAATGCTCGTCTTTATCACCCCGAAGATGATTACCGACCGCAACGCCGCGCGCTGACGCGCGGGCGTAGCAGCCACCGCGTGGCGGTCGCACTTGTCGGGTTGCCCGGCGCCGGAAAGTCCGCAGTGGGCCGGCGCTTGGGCGCCCGGCTGAACACTCCCTTCATCGACACGGATCACGTGATCGAGCAGCGCATCGGCTGCACGATCCGTGATTTCTTCGATCGCGAGGGCGAAACCGCCTTCCGCGACATCGAGCAGGCGGTCATCGCCGACCTGGCCGCCAGCCCCCACGGCGTGCTGGCGACAGGCGGTGGCGCCGTGCTGCGCGAGGCCAACCGCCAGCAGTTGCGCGATCATTTCCACGTCATCTACCTGCGCTCCTCGCCCGAAGACCTGTTCCGGCGCCTGCGCCACGACGTCAAGCGCCCGTTGCTGCAGGTGGCCGATCCGCTGGGCCGGTTGCGCGAGTTGCACGACGCACGCGACCCGTTCTATCGGGAAACAGCCCACGACGTGGTTGACACCGGTCGCCCGTCCATTGCGGTGCTCGTCAACCTCATCGTGATGCAACTGGAACTGGCGGGTGTGGTCGAGCCCGGCGCCCATCCGGAAGAGCCCTCCGACTGACCCCGGCAGGCCCGAGCGCCTAAACTCGCGGCCATGTCCCTGTCCGTTTCGCCCGCACTTTCCGCCCCATCACAGCCCGAGCGCGTCGAGATCCAGCTCGGCGAGCGCAGCTACCCGATCCTGATCGGTGGCGGCCTGCTGGAAGACCCCGCCAGCTTCGGCGTCGTTCCCGCGGCCGCGAGCGCATTGATCGTCAGCAACACCACCGTGGCGCCGCTCTATGCCCAGGCCTTGCGGACCGTGCTGGCCGGCCGCTTTCGCACGGTTCATCTGCTCGAACTGCCCGATGGCGAGGTGCACAAGAACCTCGAAACGCTCAACCTGATCTTCGACGCCCTCCTGGGCCACGGCAGCGACCGCAAGACGGTGCTGTTCGCGCTCGGCGGCGGGGTGGTGGGCGACATGACGGGTTTCGCGGCCGCCAGTTACATGCGCGGCGTGCCCTTCGTGCAGGTGCCGACCACGCTGCTGGCGCAGGTCGATTCGTCGGTGGGCGGCAAGACGGCCATCAACCACCCGCTGGGCAAGAACATGATCGGCGCGTTCTACCAGCCGCAACTCGTGCTGTGCGACCTGGACACGCTGCAGACGCTGCCCCCGCGCGAATTGAGCGCCGGCCTGGCCGAAGTCATCAAGTACGGCCCGATCTACGACATGGCCTTCTTCGACTGGATCGAGTCGAACATCGAAGCGCTGGTGGCGCGCGATCCGGCCGCGCTGGCCCATGCCGTCAAGCGCAGCTGCGAGATCAAGGCGCTGGTGGTTGGCCAGGACGAGCGCGAGACCGGCTTGCGCGCCATCCTCAATTTCGGCCACACCTTCGGCCATGCCATCGAGTCGGGCCTGGGCTACGGCGAGTGGCTGCACGGCGAGGCCGTCGGCTGCGGGATGGTCATGGCGGCGCAGCTGTCGCAGCGGCTGGGCGGCGTCGACGCGGCCTTCGTCGCGCGGCTCATGCGCCTGATCGAACGGGCCGGCCTGCCCATCGTCGGGCCGGCACTGGGCGCGGAGCGCTACCTCGAGCTGATGCGCGTCGACAAGAAATCGGAAGCCGGCGAGATCCGCTTCGTGGTGATCGACCGACCCGGCTCCGCCGTCGTGCGCAGCGCGCCCGACGCGATGGTGCGCGACGTGCTCGCGCAGTGCTGCGCGGCATGAGCCTTGCGGCGTACGCTTGCCACCCCGCCCGCTCGCGCGGACGGCGCCACGCGGAGCCGCCCGCGCCCACGCGCGACGCCTTCCAGCGCGACCGCGACCGCATCGTCCACTCCACGGCCTTCCGCCGGCTGGTCTACAAGACCCAGGTCTTCCTGAACCACGAGGGCGATCTGTTCCGGACGCGGCTCACGCATTCGCTCGAAGTCGCGCAGCTGGGCCGTTCCGTCGCGCGCGCCCTGCGACTCAACGAGGACCTGGTCGAGGCGATTGCGCTGGCCCACGACCTCGGCCACACACCTTTCGGCCACGCCGGCCAGGACGCGCTCAACGCCTGCATGGCCGAACACGGCGGCTTCGAGCACAACCTGCAGAGCCTGCGTGTGGTCGATGCACTGGAGCACCGCTATCCGCAGTACGACGGCCTGAACCTCAGCTTCGAAACACGCGAGGGCATCCTCAAGCACTGCTCGCGCGCCAACGCCGAACGCATCGAGGCCGCCGAGCCGCAGGGCGTGGCGCGCCGCTTTCTCGACCGCACGCAGCCGGGGCTCGAAGCCCAGCTGTGCAACCTGGCCGACGCCATCGCCTACAACGCGCACGACATCGACGACGGCGTGCGCTCGGGCCTGATCAGCGTCGAGCAACTGGCCGACGTGGAGCTGTTCGAGCGTTACCGCCGCGAAGCGCTCGCCGAGCATCCGCAGCTGCCGGGCCAGGGCCGGCGCGTGCTCTATGAAACCATCCGCCGCATGCTCAGCGCGCAGGTCTACGACGTGATCGACACGACGCGCGCGGCCATCGAGGCGCTGGGCCCCGCCGATGCCGACGCTGTGCGCCAGGCGCCGCCGCTGGTGGCCTTCAGCGGCGCCATGCAGGCGCAGTCGGAGACGCTCAAGCAGTTCCTGTTCCGCAACCTCTACCGCCACCCGCAGGTCACGCAGACCACCGACCAGGCGAGCGAGGTCGTGCGCGAGCTGTTCGATGCCTATCTCGCGCGCGGCACCGAGATGCCCGCGTCGTACGCCGAGCGTCGCGATCGGCACCGCGCCGTGGCCGACTACATCGCCGGCATGACCGACCGCTTCGCCATGCGCGAGCACGAGCGGCTGACCGGCCGCCGGGGCATCGCATGACGGCGGCTGTGCGCTCGAGCAGTGCGTCGGCCCGCGTGCCCGCTGCGGCCTTCGCCGTCGTGCTGGGCGGCGTCAGCGCCGCGCTGCACCTGGGCAAGCTGCCGCCCGCCGTGCCGGCGCTGCAGGCGTCGCTCGGCATCGACCTGGTCGAAGCCGGTTTCCTGCTCTCGCTGGTCCAGGTCGCGAGCATGACGCTGGGCCTGCTGGCCGGGCTCGCGGCCGATTCGATCGGCCTGCGTCGCAGCATGCTCGTCGGGCTGGCGGTGCTGACCACGGCCAGCCTGCTGGGCGGCGCCGTCGGCGCCGGCCTGATGGGCGAGTCGCACGCGGTGCTCTGGCTGTTCGTGCTGCGCGCAGCCGAAGGCATCGGCTTCCTGATGGCGGTGATGCCCGGTCCGGGACTCATCCGCGCACTGACGCCCGCGGGCGCCGACAAGGCCGCGCTGGGCCTGTGGGGCGCCTACATGCCGCTCGGCGTGGCGCTCGCGCTGCTCATCGGTCCGGCCCTCATTGCCTGGGGCGGATGGGCCGACTGGTGGTGGACGCTGTCGCTCGTGTCGGCCGGTGCGGCACTCTGGGTGTGGCTGGCGGTACCGCGCGACCGGGCCCGGGTGGCCGGCGCGAGCCTGCAGCCCACATCGTCCGGCTGGGCCTCGCGGCTGCGCGAGACGGTCGGCGCGCGCGCGCCGTGGCTGATCGCGCTGACCTTCGCCGTGTACTCGTCCCAGTGGATGGCCGTGATCGGTTTTCTTCCCGCCATCTACGCCGACGCGAAGGTGCCGGCCGCTTGGAGCGCGGTGCTGACCGCACTCGCCGCGGCGATGAACATCGTCGGCAACCTCATGGGCGGCCGCTGGTTGCAACGCGGCGTGGCGCCCGAGCGCCTGCTGCAATGGGGCTTCCTGACCATGGCGCTGGGCAGTGTCGCCGCCTTCGCGCAGGTGGGGCAGGGGGCCGAGGCGCTGGGCCTGCCACCCGCGCTGCGCTATGCCGCGATCTGCGCCTTTTCACTCGGCGGCGGCATGATCCCGGCGACGCTCTTCCTGCTGGGCGTGCGGCTGGCACCAGGGCCGAGCACCGTGTCGACCACGGTCGGCCTGATGCAGCAGGCGTCGTCGCTCGGCCAGTTCCTGGCGCCGCCCGCGGTAGCCTGGGTGGCGCACCGCGTGGGCGGTTGGCACTGGACCTGGACCGCGACGCTGGCCTGTTCGCTCGCCGGCATGGCGGTCGCCGTGCGCCTCGGTCGCATTCGCCAGGCAGCGGAGGCCACGCCGTGAACGACCCTGCCATCTTCGACGCCGCACAAGCCGAAGCCGACACCCGTCGCTGGCTCGAACGCGCCGTGATCGGCCTCAACCTGTGCCCCTTCGCCAAGGCGGTGCATGTGAAGGGCCAGATCCACTACGTCACCTACCTCGACACCCACGAGGGCCGCCTCATCGATGCGCTGCTGGCTGAAGCCCGTGCGCTCGTCGCGCTCGACGCCGAGGTGCGCGACACCACGCTGCTGATCGTCCCTCACGCCCTGGCGGACTTTCTCGACTTCAACGATTTCACGGAGCGCGCCGAGCGCAAGCTTGCTCGCGCGGGCTTCGACGGCGTGCTGCAACTCGCCAGCTTTCACCCGCACTTCCAGTTCGGCGGCACCGAGCCCGACGACATCACCAACGCCACCAACCGCGCGCCGTACCCCACGCTGCACCTGCTGCGTGAAGACAGCATGGACCGTGCGGTCGAAGCCTTTCCGGAGGCCGAGGCGATCTTCGAGCGCAACATCGAGACGCTCGAAGCCCTGGGCCCGGCCGGCTGGACCGCGCTCGATGTCGGCCCGGGAAGCGCCACGTCATGAACACCAAGAACACCATGTCCCGTCCCGCGAAAGCGCACCCCACAAACAAGGCTGCCAAGGCCGAGGCCGAGCTGGCCGAAGTCCTGCGGCCGGGCCAGTCCGTCGAGCTCCTCAAGGAGCTGCACATCCTCACGCGCGAAGGCCGGCTCAACCAGGATTCGCGGCGCAAGCTCAAGCAGGTCTACCACCTGTTCCAGTTCATCGAGCAGCTGCTGCGCGAGCTGCCGGGTGAGGGCGCCGAGGCCACGCTGGCCGACCACGGGGCCGGCAAGTCGTACCTCGGCTTCATCATTTATGACCTGTTCTTCCGCGCGCGGCAGGGCGGCCATGTCTACGGCATCGAGACGCGCAGCGAGCTGGTCGAGCGCTCCCGCGCGCTGGCGCAGCAGCTGGGCTTCGGACGCATGTCGTTCCTGAACCTCACCGTGGCCGAGTCGGCGCAGGCAAGCGAGTTGCCCGCGCAGATCGACGTGGTCACCGCGCTGCACGCCTGCGACACCGCCACCGACGACGCCATTGCCTTCGGCCTTGCCAAGAAGGCGCGCTGCATGGTGCTCGTGCCCTGCTGCCAGGCCGAAGTGGCGGCCTGCCTGCGCGAGACCAAAGCGCTGGCCCTGTCGCGCACGCCGCTGGCCGAACTCTGGCGCCATCCGCTGCACACGCGCGAGATCGGCAGCCAGCTCACCAACGTGCTGCGCTGCCTGTACCTGGAAGCCAACGGCTACAGCGTCACCGTCACCGAGCTGGTCGGCTGGGAGCACAGCATGAAGAACGAACTGATCCTGGCGCGCTACACCGGCCAGCGCAAGGCGAGCGCGGCGACGCGGCTGCGCGAGCTGCTGGCGCAGTTCGGGCTCGACACGCTGGGCGACACGCGCTTCCGCCTCGTCGACTGAGTATTCGGACGGCGTCGTCCATCGTCCCCATGGCCCGTCTCCCCCGTCTCACGCTGGCCGGCATGCCGCACCATGTGATCCAGCGTGGCAACAACCGCCAGCCGATCTTTGTCGACCGTGCCGACCACGAAAAGCTGCTCGGCCTGCTGGCCGAGAACGCCGTGCGCTTCGGCATCGCGCTGCATGCCTACGTGCTGATGGACAACCACTTCCACCTGCTGGCCACGCCCGACAGCACCGCGGGCCTGCCGCAGTTCATGCAGTCGGTCGGGCGCAGCTACGTGCGCTACTTCAACGACCGCCACGGCCGCAGCGGCACGTTGTGGGAAGGGCGCTACAGATCGACCCTGATCCAGACCGAGCGCTACCTGCTGACCTGCATGGCCTACATCGACCTGAACCCGGTGCGCGCCGGGATGGTCGCCGAGGCGCGCGACTTCCCCTGGTCCAGCCACGGCCACTACGCCGGCCTGCGGCAAGACCGGCTGCTGACCCCGCATCCGCTGTACTGGGAACTCGGTAACACGCCCTTTGCGCGGGAGGCGGCGTATGCCGAACTGGTGCGCGGCGGGGTTCGTGCGGCCGATCAGAAGGCCCTGACCGACGCCACCCTGCGCGGCTGGGCGGCCGGCGATGGTGACTTTTTGGACACGTTGCAGAAGTCCACCGAGCGCCGCGTGATCAAGGCCAAGGCCGGCCGGCCGCCCGCATCCCCCAAAGATCAAGACTGAAAACGGCCGAGAGCCGCATGCCTGTGGCGCTTCGTGCTTTCATTTTTGATATGTCCCTAATTTAATTCTGACAAGAAAACTCAAGATTTAATAGGAATCTGACCCCCATTAAAGTGTTTGGCATTCTTTGTGCATCGCAATATGCTCCCTTTCCCTGCGAAAACTGAAGGAGCGCGCCATGACGACGGCTGCCGAGATTCAACACCTCCAAGAACACGGTCTGTATTCCGGTGCCGATGAGCACGACGCCTGCGGCGTCGGCTTCGTCGCCCATATCAAGGGCGAGAAAAGCCACGCCATCGTGTTGCAGGGTCTGAAGATCCTCGAGAACCTCGACCACCGCGGCGCCGTCGGCGCCGACAAGCTGATGGGCGACGGCGCGGGCATCCTGATCCAGCTGCCCGACCTGCTGTACCGCGAAGAAATGGCCAAGCAGGGCGTCACGCTGCCCCCGCCCGGCGAATACGGCGTCGGCATGATCTTCCTGCCCAAGGAACACGCCTCCCGCGAAGCCTGCGAGCAAGAGATGGAACGCGCCATCAAGGCCGAAGGCCAGGTGATGCTGGGCTGGCGCGACGTGCCGGTCAACCGCGACATGCCCATGTCGCCCACCGTGCGCGAAAAAGAACCGCTGCTGCGCCAGATCTTCATCGGCCGCGGCAACGACGTGATCGTGCAGGACGCGCTGGAGCGCAAGCTGTACGTGATCCGCAAGACCGCCAGCGCGAACATCCAGCGCCTGAAGCTCAAGCACAGCAAGGAATACTACGTTCCAAGCATGTCCAGCCGCACCGTGGTCTACAAGGGCCTGCTGCTGGCCGACCAGGTCGGTACCTACTTTCTCGATCTGCAAGACAAGCGTTGCGTCTCGGCCCTGGGCCTGGTGCACCAGCGCTTCTCGACCAACACCTTCCCCGAGTGGCCGCTGGCCCACCCGTACCGCTACGTCGCCCACAACGGCGAAATCAACACGGTCAAGGGCAACTACAACTGGATGAAGGCACGCGAAGGCGTGATGTCGTCGCCCGTGCTCGGCGCCGACCTGCAGAAGCTCTACCCGATCAGCTTCGCCGGCCAGTCCGACACCGCCACCTTCGACAACTGCCTCGAGCTGCTGACGATGGCCGGCTACCCGATCAGCCAGGCCGTGATGATGATGATTCCCGAGCCCTGGGAACAGCACGCCACCATGGACACGCGCCGTCGCGCGTTCTATGAGTACCACGCCGCCATGCTCGAGCCGTGGGACGGCCCGGCCTCCATCGTGTTCACCGACGGCCGCCAGATCGGCGCCACGCTCGACCGCAACGGCCTGCGCCCCTCGCGCTACTGCGTGACCGACGACGACCTGGTCATCATGGCGTCCGAGTCGGGCGTGCTGCCCGTGCCCGAGCAGAAGATCGTGCGCAAGTGGCGCCTGCAGCCCGGCAAGATGTTCCTCATCGACCTGGAACAGGGCCGCATGATCGACGATGAGGAGGTCAAGTCCACCCTCGCCAACAGCAAGCCCTACAAGCAGTGGATCGAAAACCTGCGCATCAAGCTCGACAGCGTCAAGGCCGAACCGGCCGCGATCCCTGTGAGCCAGGTGGCGCTGCTCGACCGCCAGCAGGCCTTCGGCTACACCCAGGAAGACATCAAGTTCCTGATGAGCCCGATGGCGCAGGCCGGCGAAGAAGGCATCGGCTCCATGGGCAACGACAGCCCGCTGGCCGTGCTCTCCAGCAAGAACAAGCCGCTGTACAACTACTTCAAGCAGCTGTTCGCGCAGGTCACGAACCCGCCGATCGACCCGATCCGCGAAGCGATCGTGATGTCGCTCGTGTCCTTCATCGGCCCCAAGCCGAACCTGCTGGACATCAACCAGGTCAACCCGCCGATGCGGCTCGAAGTGAGCCAGCCGATTCTCGACTTCGCCGACATGGCGAAGCTGCGCGACATCGGCACCTACACGCAGGGCAAGTTCAAGAGCTACGTGCTCGACATCACCTACCCGCTGGGCTGGGGCGATGAAGGCGTCGAAGCCAAGCTGGCCTCGCTGTGCGCCGAAGCGGTCGACGCCATCAAGGGCGGCCACAACATCCTGATCGTGAGCGACCGCGGCGTGGCCCCGACGCAAGTGGCGATCCCCGCCGTGCTGGCGCTGTCGGCTGTGCACCAGTACCTCGTGCGTGAAGGCCTGCGCACCACCGCCGGCCTCGTCGTCGAGACCGGCTCGGCGCGCGAAGTGCATCACTTCGGCGTGCTCGCCGGCTACGGCGCCGAAGCCGTGCACCCGTACCTCGCGATGGAAACGCTGGCGGCCATGCACGCCGACCTGCCGGGCGACCTGAGCGCCGAGAAGGCGGTCTACAACTACGTCAAGGCCATCGGCAAGGGCCTGTCGAAGATCATGTCGAAGATGGGTGTCAGCACCTACATGAGCTACTGCGGCGCCCAGCTGTTCGAAGCCATCGGCCTGAACACCGAAACGGTGAACAAGTACTTCACCGGCACCGCCAGCCGCGTGGAAGGCATCGGCGTCTTCGAGATCGCCGAGGAAGCCATCCGCATGCACAAGGCCGCCTTCGGTGACGACCCGGTGCTCGCCAACATGCTCGACGCCGGCGGCGAATACGCCTGGCGCACGCGCGGCGAAGAGCACATGTGGACGCCCGACGCCATCGCCAAGCTGCAGCACAGCACGCGCTCCAACAACTGGAACACGTACAAGGAATACGCGCAGCTCATCAACGACCAGAACCGCCGCCACCTCACGCTGCGCGGCCTGTTCGAGTTCAAGATCGATCCGGCCAAAGCCATTCCGGTCGACGAGGTCGAAGCCGCTGCCGAGATCGTCAAGCGCTTCGCCACCGGCGCGATGTCGCTGGGCTCGATCAGCACCGAGGCACACGCCACGCTCGCCATTGCCATGAACCGCATCGGCGGCAAGAGCAACACGGGCGAAGGCGGTGAAGACCCCGCGCGCTACCGCAACGAACTGAAGGGCATCCCGATCAAGCAGGGCGACACGCTCAAGAGCGTGATCGGCGCGGCCAACGTCGAGGTCGACCTGCCGCTGAAGGACGGCGACTCGCTGCGTTCGCGCATCAAGCAGGTCGCCTCGGGCCGCTTCGGCGTCACCGCCGAGTACCTGCACTCGGCCGACCAGATCCAGATCAAGATGGCGCAAGGTGCCAAGCCGGGCGAGGGCGGTCAGCTGCCCGGCGGCAAGGTCACCGAGTACATCGGCAAGCAGCGTTATGCCGTGCCGGGCGTGGGCCTCATCTCGCCGCCGCCGCACCACGACATCTACTCGATCGAGGACCTGGCGCAGCTCATCCACGACCTGAAGAACACCGCGCCGCACGCCAGCATCAGCGTGAAGCTGGTGAGCGAAATCGGCGTCGGCACCATCGCCGCGGGCGTTGCCAAGTGCAAGAGCGACCACGTCGTGATCGCCGGCCATGACGGCGGCACGGGCGCTTCGCCCTGGTCGTCGATCAAGCATGCGGGCAGCCCGTGGGAAATCGGCCTGGCCGAAACGCAGCAGACGCTGGTGCTCAACCGCCTGCGCAGCCGCATCCGCGTGCAGGCCGACGGCCAGATGAAGACCGGCCGCGACGTCGCCATCGGCGCGCTGCTGGGTGCCGACGAATTCGGCTTTGCGACCGCTCCGCTGGTGGTCGAGGGCTGCATCATGATGCGCAAGTGCCACCTGAACACCTGCCCGGTGGGCGTGGCCACGCAAGACCCGATCCTTCGCAAGAAGTTCTCGGGCAAGCCCGAGCACGTCGTCAACTACTTCTTCTTCGTTGCCGAAGAAGTGCGCCAGATCATGGCCCAGCTGGGCATCCGCAAGTTCGACGACCTGATCGGCCGCGCCGACCTGCTCGACATGCGCAAGGGCATCGAACACTGGAAGGCCTCGGGCCTCGATTTCAGCCGCCTGTTCGCGCTGCCGATCGTGCCGGCCGATGTGCCGCGCTACCACGTCGAGAACCAGGACCACGGCCTCGAGCGCGCGCTCGACGTGAAGCTCATCGAGAAGTCGCGTCCCGCCATCGACAAGGGCGAGAAGGTCCAGTTCATCGAGGTGGCGCGCAACGTCAACCGCTCGGTGGGCGCTATGCTCTCCGGCGCACTGACCAAGGTGCATCCGCAAGGCCTGCCCGACGACTCGATCCGCATCCAGCTCGAAGGCACGGGCGGCCAGTCGTTCGGCGCCTTCCTGGCGCGCGGCATCACGCTGTACCTGATCGGCGACGCCAACGACTACACCGGCAAGGGTCTCTCGGGCGGCCGCGTGGTGGTGCGTCCCAGCCTCGACTTCCGCGGCGAAGCAGTGCGCAACACCATCGTCGGCAACACCGCGCTGTACGGCGCGACGACCGGCGAGGCCTACCTGTGCGGCGTGGCCGGCGAACGCTTCGCGGTGCGCCTGTCGGGTGCCACGGCCGTCATCGAAGGCACCGGCGACCACGGCTGCGAGTACATGACGGGCGGCACGGTCGCCGTGCTTGGCAAGACGGGCCGCAACTTCGCGGCCGGCATGAGCGGCGGCGTGGCTTTCGTCTACGACGAAGACGGCCAGTTCGCCACGCGTTGCAACCTCTCGATGGTGTCGCTCGACAAGGTGCTGACCTCGGCCGAGCAAACCGCCAGCGTGCATCGCAAGATCTGGCACGGCGGCGAGACCGACGAAGCGCAGCTCAAGAAGCTGCTCGAAGAGCACCACCGCTGGACCGGCAGCAAGCGCGCGCGCGAGCTGCTCGACAACTGGGCCGAGTCGCGCACCAAGTTCGTCAAGGTGTTCCCGAACGAGTACAAGCGCGCCCTGGCCGAACTGCACGACCGCCAGGTCGAGCTGGCCAGCAGCGGCAACAACGCCCACGTGGGACTCGAGCCGCACGCACTGGCTGCGCCCGCCACGGCCGCCGTCTGAGCGCGCCATAGATACGAAGAACAGAGGACAGCACGATGGGAAAAATCACCGGCTTCATGGAGCATGAGCGTGTCGAAGAGGGCTACAAGCCTGTCGAAGAACGCGTCAAGCACTACAAGGAATTCGTCGTCGGCCTGAACACCGACCAGGCCAAGGTGCAGGGCGCACGCTGCATGGACTGCGGCACGCCGTTCTGCAACAGCGGCTGCCCGGTCAACAACATCATTCCGGACTTCAACGACCTCGTGTACCGCGACGACTGGCAGAACGCCTTCGCGGTGCTCGACTCGACCAACAACTTCCCCGAGTTCACCGGCCGCATCTGCCCCGCGCCTTGCGAGGCGGCCTGCGTGCTCAACGTGAACGACGACCCGGTCGGCATCAAGTCGCTGGAGCACGCGATCATTGACCGCGCCTGGGACGAAGGCTGGGTGGCGCCGCGTGTCGCCAAGCACAAGACCGGCAAGAAGGTCGCCGTGGTCGGGGCCGGCCCCGCCGGCATGGCAGCGGCTCAGCAACTGGCGCGCGTCGGCCACGACGTGACCCTGTTCGAGAAGAACGACCGCATCGGCGGCCTGCTGCGCTACGGCATTCCCGACTTCAAGATGGAGAAGACGCACATCGATCGCCGCGTCGAGCAGATGAAGGCCGAGGGCGTGACCTTCCGCACCGGCGTCATGGTCGGTGCCGCGAAAGACCCGCTGGGCAAGGGCTCCAAGGTCACTAACCTGGCCAAGGAAACCATCACGCCCGAGCAGCTGCAGAAAGACTTCGACGCCGTGGTGCTCACCGGTGGCGCCGAGCAATCGCGCGACCTGCCCGTGCCCGGCCGCGACCTCGACGGCATCCATTTCGCGATGGAGTTCCTGCCGCAGCAGAACCGCGTCAATGCGGGCGACAAGGTCAAGGGCCAGCTGCGCGCCGACGGCAAGCACGTCATCGTCATCGGCGGCGGCGACACCGGCTCCGACTGCGTGGGCACCAGCAACCGCCATGGCGCCGCGAGCGTCACGCAGTTCGAACTGATGCCGCAGCCGCCCGAAGAAGAGAACCGCCCGCTGACCTGGCCCTACTGGCCGATCAAGCTGCGCACCAGCTCCAGCCACGAAGAAGGTTGCGAGCGTGAGTTCGCCATCTCGACCAAGGAGTTCATCGGCGAAAAGGGCAAGGTCACCGGCCTGAAGACCGTTCGCGTCGAATGGAAGGACGGCAAGATGCAGGAAGTGCCCGGCAGCGAGCAGATCCTCAAGGCCGACCTGGTGCTGCTGGCGATGGGCTTCATCAGCCCCGTGGCCACCGTGCTGGACGCCTTCGGTGTCGAGAAGGACGCCCGCGGCAACGCGCGCGCCACGGTCGACTTCATCGGCGGCTACGCTACAAATGTGCCCAAGGTATTCGCTGCAGGTGACATTCGTCGCGGACAGTCACTGGTGGTGTGGGCAATTCGCGAAGGCCGGCAGGCCGCGCGCTCTGTCGACGAATTCTTGATGGGATTCAGCGACTTACCGCGCTGATTTTTGTTTCAATAAAGCGGCGCCGTTCGCGGCCCCGTTATCATCCGCGGAAACCGCATGCCGGGATGCCTCTCAAGGCGCCCGGCTTTTTTATTGTGATGGACCCAGCCACACCACCGTCTTCCTCCTTCGTCGAATTCCGCGATGTCTCGTTCGGCTACGGCGCGCGCGCGATCCTCGACGGCGTGTCGTTTTCCGTGCCGCGAGGCAAGGTGACGGCACTGATGGGGGCGTCGGGTGGCGGCAAGACCACTGTGCTGCGCCTGATCGGCGGCCAGCAACGCGCACAGCGCGGCGAGGTGCTGTTCGATGGCAAAGACGTCGGCCGCTTCGATGTCGCCACCCTGTATGCGGCGCGGCGCCGCATGGGCATGCTGTTCCAGTTCGGCGCGCTGTTCACTGACATCAGCGTGTTCGACAACGTGGCCTTTCCGCTGCGCGAGCACACGCAATTGTCGGAAGCACTGGTGCGCGACATCGTGCTCATGAAGCTCGACGCCGTCGGCCTGCGCGGTGCGCGCGACCTGATGCCCAGCGAAATCTCGGGCGGCATGGCGCGACGCGTGGCGCTCGCCCGTGCGATCGCGCTCGACCCCGACCTCGTCATGTACGACGAGCCCTTTGCCGGGCTTGATCCGATCTCGCTCGGTACGGCCGCGCGGTTGATCCGCCAGCTCAACGATGCGTTGGGCCTCACCAGCATCATCGTGTCGCACGACCTCGAAGAAACCTTCCGCATCGCCGACCACGTGATCGTCCTGGCCAACGGCGGCATCGCCGCGCAGGGGCGGCCCGAGGAGGTGCGTGAAAGCGCCGATCCGCTGGTGCACCAGTTTGTCAACGCACTGCCCGATGGGCCGGTGCGCTTTCACTACCCGGGCGTCAGCATCGAAGACGACTTCGGGAACAGGGAAGGGGGGCGCTCATGAGTTGGTGGAAGCCCGTCGACATCGGCTTTGCCGTGCGCAGCCAGCTGGCTGGCATGGGCCACGGCGCCAAGCTCTTCCTGCGCCTGCTCGGCCCGGGCGCGCAGATCATGCGTCGCTTCGGGTTGGTGCGTGACCAGATCCATTTCCTCGGCAACTACTCGCTCGCGATCATCGGCGTGTCGGGGCTGTTCGTGGGCTTCGTGCTCGGGCTGCAGATGTACTACGCGCTGCAGCGCTACGGCTCGTCCGAAGCGCTCGGCCTGCTGGTCGCGCTGAGTCTTGTGCGCGAGCTCGGTCCCGTGGTGGCAGCCCTGCTGTTCACCGGCCGGGCCGGCACGTCGTTGACGGCCGAAATCGGTCTGATGAAAGCCAACGAGCAGTTGAGCGCCATGGAAATGATGGCAGTCGACCCGGTGCAGCGCATCCTCGCGCCGCGCTTCTGGGCTGGCGTCATCACGATGCCGCTGCTGGCGGCCGTGTTCAGCGCGGTCGGCATCATGGGCGGCTACGTCGTGGGCGTGATCATGCTGGGCGTCGACCCGGGCGCGTTCTGGGGCCAGATGCAAGGCGGTGTCGATGTCTGGCGCGACGTCGGCAACGGCGTCATCAAGAGCATCGTGTTCGGTTTTACCGTGACCTTCATCGCGCTGCTGCAGGGCTTCGAGGCCCAGCCGACGCCCGAGGGCGTGTCGCGCGCCACCACGCGCACCGTGGTCATGGCGTCGCTGGCGGTATTGGGGCTCGATTTCTTGCTCACCGCCATGATGTTCAGTATCTAAAGGGGCTCCGGCCCCATCGTTCTAGACAGAGAGTGCAAACCATGCAACGTTCCACCAACGACATCTGGGTCGGCCTGTTCGTGCTGATCGGCGGCGCCGCATTGCTGTTCCTGGCACTGCAGTCGGCCAACCTGCTGAGCCTGAACTTCCAGAAGACCTACACGGTCACCGCGCGTTTCGACAACATCGGCGGGCTCAAGCCCCAGACGGCGGTCAAGAGCGCTGGCGTGGTCGTCGGTCGTGTGGAATCCATCGCATTCAACGACAAGGCCTTTCAGGCCGATGTGACGCTGGCGCTTCAAAACCGTTACAGTTTTCCCAAGGACAGCTCGCTCAAGATCCTGACCAGTGGCCTGCTCGGCGAGCAGTACATCGGCATCGAGGCGGGCGCCGAGGAAAAGAACCTGCAAGCCGGCGACACCATCACCGCGACCCAATCGGCCGTGGTGCTGGAGAACCTGATCAGCCAGTTCCTGTACAGCAAGGCCGCCGACGGGAGTACGGCGCCGGGAACAGCCAATAAGAAATGACCACACGACTTTTTTCGTCGACTGCTATTAAAAGTGTAGCTAGCTCCGCCCGTTGGGCCACCGCAACCGTCGGCTTTGCACTCATGGCCGGATGCGCCACCGGCCCCGGCGCAAGCCCGACCGACCCCTTCGAGCCGTACAACCGCGGCATGACGCGCTTCAATGACACCGTCGACGAGGCCGTGCTGGAGCCCGTGGCCAGCGCCTACCAGAACGTGGTGCCTTCGCTGGTGCGCCAGGGTGTGACCAATTTCTTCAGCAACCTCGGCGATGTCTGGAGCCTGGCCAACAACGTGGCCCAGCTCAAGCTGCAGAACAGCGCCGAGACCTTCATGCGGCTGAACGTCAACACCTTCTTCGGGCTGGGCGGCCTGCTCGACGTCGCCTCCGAGGCGCGTCTGCCGCGCCACGAGGAAGACTTCGGCCAGACGCTGGGCTACTGGGGCGTGGGCGCCGGTCCGTACGTGGTGCTGCCGCTGCTCGGCCCTTCCACGCTGCGCGACACGATCGCCCGTCCGGTCGACATGTACGGCGATGCGCAGGGCCACATCCACGACATCGCCTGGCGCAATTCGCTGGCGGGCCTGCGTGTCGTGGACACCCGTTCGCGCTACCTGGGCGCGACCCGTCTGCTCGGCGAAGCGGCGCTCGACAAGTATTCGTTCACGCGCGATGCGTTCCTGCAGCGCCGCCGCAACCAGGTCTACGACGGCAATCCGCCGGACGACGACAACGCCGGCAAGTGACGGCAAAAGGGGCGGACGGGGTGGTCCTGCTTGCATCCGGTTGCAGGCTTCACCTCCGCTTCAGGAACCCGGTCGGCCTGGCGCCTGTCGAAACCGTTCCTGTCTCAGCACGGGGCCATTGGCTGCACCGTGCAGGGAAGACAATTCAACCTGAGGGACTCACCATGAACAACAAGATCTTGCTGCAACGACGCGACATGGGCCGCCTGGCATTGGCCGGCGCGCTGCTGTTCGGCGCCGCCACCGCCTTCGTGCACCAGCCCGCATTCGCGGCCGACGAGGCTCCCGACGCGCTCGTCAAGCGCCTGTCGACCGACGTGCTCGAGACCATCAAGGCCGATTCGTCGATCAAGGCCGGTGACATCAACAAGATCATGCTGCTGGTCGACAGCAAGATCATGCCCAACGTCAACTTTCAGCGCATGACCGCCTCGGCCGTCGGCCCGGCCTGGCGCCAGGCCACGCCCGAGCAGCAAAAGCGCCTGCAGGACGAGTTCAAGACCCTGCTGGTGCGCACCTACGCCGGCGCGCTCGACCAGGTGAGCGACCAGACCGTCACCATCCGCCCGTTCCGCGGCGCCCCCACCGACACCGACGTGCTCGTGCGCACCGAGGTCAAGGGCCGCGGCGATCCGGTGCAGCTCGACTACCGCCTCGAAAAGACGCCGGGCCAGGGCGCCGGCTGGAAGGTCTACAACCTGAATGTGCTGGGCGTCTGGCTGGTCGATACCTACCGCACCCAGTTCGCGCAGGAAATCAACAAGAGCGGCATCGATGGCCTGATTGCCGCGCTGGCCGCGCGCAACAAGGGCAACGGCAAGGGCTGACGGGCGCACGCCATGCTGGTCCTTCCCTCCAGGCTCACCCACGACGAGGCTCCTGCCTGCATGCGCATGCTGCAGCAGGGGCTCAAGGGCCAGACCGACTCGACGTCCACCGTGGTCGATGCCACGCCATTGGCCCA
Source organism: Variovorax sp. YR752 (assembly GCF_943372545.1). Taxonomy (NCBI): domain Bacteria; kingdom Pseudomonadati; phylum Pseudomonadota; class Betaproteobacteria; order Burkholderiales; family Comamonadaceae; genus Variovorax; species Variovorax sp. YR752. Next base: position 42,831 of record NZ_CALRZC010000034.1, read on the forward strand.
GTTCGATTCCTCCGCGCTGGCGGTGCTGCTCGAGTGCCGACGTGAGTCGAGCGCGCTGGGCCGCAGCTTTTCCGTCAAAGGCCTCTCTCCACGCCTGCGCGAGCTGGCCGCCCTGTACGGCATCGCGGGCCTTTTGCCCGCTGCGCCCTGACAGTGTTGGCCCCCCGGCTTTTCACTCCGCTTCGCTGCGTGTAATTCGCCACCCCCCGAGGGGGAGGCGCGGCTCGCCTTGGGGCGGCCCGGCGGCGGCCGCATGAGGACATCGGGCCGCTGCGCGGCAGCTTCACTACTGGCCCCGTAAAATCGCGGGCTCCCATGCCCGCGATCTCATTCCAATCGGTCTCCAAGACCTACCCTCCCTCCCGTCAGCAACGCGCCCAAGGCAAGCAGGGGCTGCGTGCGGTCGACGAGGTTTCCTTCCAGATCGAGCCGGGCGAGTTCTTCGGCCTGCTCGGCCCCAACGGCGCGGGCAAGACCACCCTCATCAGCATGCTCGCGGGCCTGTCGCGGCCCACGGCGGGCGCGATCAGCGTGCACGGCTTCGACGTGCAGCGCGATTACGCCGAAGCCCGGCGCCAGCTCGGCATCGTGCCGCAGGAGCTGGTGTTCGACCCCTTCTTCAATGTGCGCGAGTCGCTGCGCATCCAGTCGGGCTACTTCGGCATCAAGAACAACGAGGCCTGGATCGACGAGCTGCTGCAGAGCCTGGGCCTTGCCGACAAGGCCACCGCCAACATGCGCCAGCTCTCGGGCGGCATGAAGCGCCGCGTGCTGGTGGCGCAGGCGCTGGTGCACAAGCCGCCGGTCATCGTGCTCGACGAGCCCACGGCCGGCGTCGACGTCGAGCTGCGCCAGACGCTCTGGCAGTTCGTCGCCAAGCTCAACAAGCAGGGCAGCACCGTGCTGCTCACCACCCATTACCTCGAAGAGGCCGAGGCGCTGTGCAACCGCATCGCGATGCTCAAGCTCGGCAAGGTGATCGCGCTCGATCGCACCAGCGAGCTGCTGAAGTCGGCCGCGAGCAACGTGCTGCGCTTCAAGACCGACGCCATGCTGCCCTGGGCCATCGCCCAGCACGCGCGCATCACCGGGCGCATCGTGCAGCTGCCGGCGCAGAACGCGCATGAAGTCGAACAACTGCTGGCCGCGATCCGCGAAGCCGGCGTCGCGGTGGAAGACGTGGAAATGCGCAAGGCCGACCTGGAAGACGTGTTCATCGACCTGATGGCGGGCGAGCAGACGCCGCTGGAGGTGTCGCGATGATGGCCGTGACCGGGTGGCGCGCGCTTCTGTATAAGGAAACGCTGCGCTTCTGGAAGGTCGGCTTCCAGACCGTCGGCGCGCCGGTGCTCACCGCACTGCTGTACCTCATGGTGTTCGGCCATGTGCTCGAGGGCCGCGTGACGGTCTACGGCACCGTGGGCTACACCGCCTTCCTGATCCCCGGCCTCGTGATGATGAGCGTGCTGCAGAACGCGTTCGCGAACAGCTCGTCCTCGATCATCCAGAGCAAGATCATGGGCAACCTCGTGTTCGTGCTGCTCACGCCGCTGTCGCACTGGGGCTGGTTCTTCGCCTACGTGGGCTCCTCGGTGATCCGCGGGCTGGCGGTGGGCGTGGGCGTGTTCGCCGTGACCATCTTCTTCGCCGTGCCCAGCTTCGTGGCACCGGTCTGGATCGTGGTCTTCGCGCTGCTGGGCGCGGCCATGCTGGGCACGCTGGGCCTCATCGCCGGGCTCTGGGCCGAGAAGTTCGACCAGATGGCCGTGTTCCAGAACTTCCTGATCATGCCCATGACCTTCCTGTCGGGCGTGTTCTATTCGATCGGTTCGCTGCCGCCGTTCTGGCAGAGCGTGAGCCACCTGAACCCCTTCTTCTACATGATCGACGGTTTCCGTTATGGCTTCTTCGGGGTGAGCGACGCTTCCCCCTGGCTGAGCTTCGGCATCGTCGGTTCTGCCTGGCTGGTGGTGAGCGCGATTGCCGTCCATCTCCTGCGCATCGGCTACAAAATCCGCGGCTGACCGCGACTTCCAAGACCCCATGACCGCTGACGAACTCCAGACCATCATCGCTGCCCATCTGCCGTGCGAGCACATCACGCTCGAGGGCGACGGCCGACATTGGTACGCGACCATCGTCTCGGCCGAATTCGAGGGCAAGCGCGCCATCCAGCGCCACCAGCGGGTCTACGCCACCCTCGGTGCGAAAATGCACACCGACGAGGTGCATGCGCTCTCGATGAAGACCTACACGCCGGCCGAATGGGCCGCCGTGGACAAATGACTTTCCGGCCCCTGCGGGCCTCCTGATTTCGCTGGATCCTTCATGGACAAACTTCTGATTCGCGGCGGGCGTGAGCTTCGCGGCGAAGTGCTCATTTCCGGCGCCAAGAACGCCGCGCTGCCCGAGCTGTGCGCGGCGCTGCTGACCGACCAGCCCGTGGTGCTGCACAACGTGCCGCGCCTGCAGGACGTGTCGACCATGCTCAAGCTGGTGCGCAACATGGGCGTGACGGCCGAGGCCGACGACAACGGCACCGTGCGCCTGAACGCCGGCGAACTCGGCAACCCCGAGGCCCCCTACGAACTCGTGAAGACCATGCGCGCCTCGGTGCTGGCACTGGGCCCGCTGCTGGCGCGCTTCGGCCACGCCAAGGTCTCGCTGCCGGGCGGTTGCGCCATCGGCTCGCGGCCGGTCGACCAGCACATCAAAGGCCTGCAGGCGATGGGCGCCGAGATCCTGGTCGAGCACGGCTACATGGTCGCGCGCCTGCCCGAGGGCCGCACGCGGCTGAAGGGTGCGCGCATCCTGACCGACATGGTCACCGTCACCGGCACCGAGAACTTCCTCATGGCCGCGGCGCTGGCCGAGGGCGAGACGCTGCTCGAAAACGCCGCGCAAGAGCCCGAGATCATCGACCTGGCCGAAATGCTGATCCGCATGGGCGCGAAGATCGAAGGCCACGGCACCAGCCACATCCGCATCCAGGGCGTCGAGACGCTGCACGGCTGCGAGCACGCCGTGGTGGCCGATCGCATCGAGGCCGGCACCTTCCTGTGCGCCGTGGCGGCCACGGGCGGCGAGGCCTTCCTGCGCCACGCGCGCGGCGACCACCTCGACGCCGTGATCGACAAGCTGCGCGACGCCGGCTGCACCGTCGTGACCGAACCCGACGGCATCCGCATCGGCTCGCAGGGCCCCGCCTACGACCACCTGAAGGCGCAGAGCTTCAGCACCACCGAATACCCCGGCTTCCCGACCGACATGCAGGCCCAGTTCATGGCCCTGAACGTCATTGCGCGCGGCGCCTCGATGGTCACCGAGACCATCTTCGAGAACCGCTTCATGCACGTGAACGAGATGGTGCGCTTGGGCGCGCGCATCCACGTCGAAGGCAAGGTCGCGATGGTCGAGGGCGTGCAGCAGCTCTCGGGCGCCACCGTGATGGCCACCGACCTGCGCGCCTCCGCCAGCCTCGTCATCGCCGGCCTCGTGGCCGACGGCGAGACGCTGGTCGACCGCATCTACCACCTCGACCGGGGCTATGACCGCATGGAATCGAAACTGCGCGGCCTTGGTGCCGACATTGAACGCGTGACGGGAGCCGCCGCATGATCACCCTGGCTCTTTCCAAAGGCCGCATCTTCGAAGAGACGATGCCCCTGCTGGCTGCCGCCGGCATCGAGGTCACCGAAGACCCCGAGAAGTCGCGCAAGCTCATCCTCGAAACCACCCGGCCTGACGTGCGCGTGGTGCTGGTGCGCGCTTCCGACGTGCCGACCTACGTGCAGTACGGCGGCGCCGACCTGGGCGTGACCGGGCTCGACGTGCTGCTCGAAAACGGCAACCAGGGCATGTACCAGCCGCTGGACCTGCGCATCGCGGCCTGCCGCCTCAGCGTGGCCGTGCGCGCCGACTACGACTACGCCTCCGCCGTGAAGCAGGGCTCGCGCCTGCGCGTGGCGACCAAGTACGTGGGCCTGTCGCGCGACTTCTTCGCCAGCAAGGGCGTGCACGTCGACCTGATCAAGCTCTACGGCAGCATGGAGCTGGCGCCGCTCACGGGCCTGGCCGACGCCATCGTCGACCTGGTCTCGACCGGCAACACGCTCAAGGCCAACCACCTCGTGGAGGTGGAACGCATCATGGACATCAGCGCCCGGCTGGTCGTCAACCAGGCCGCACTCAAGCTCAAGCGCGAACCCATCCGTCGCATCATCGACGCCTTCGCGTCAGCCATTCCCTCCGCCTGAACCTCACGCCCATGACTCTGCAAGCAGCCCCCGCCCGACTGTCCACGAACTCAGCCAGCTTCGACGCTGAATTCAAGGCGCGGCTGCATTGGTCCGCGGACGACGACGCGGCCATCGAGAAGGTGGTGGCCGACATCCTGGCCGACGTGCAGAAGCGTGGCGACGACGCGGTGCTCGAGTACACCAACCGCTTCGACAAGCTCGACGCGAAGACGCTGCCCGAGCTGGAGCTGACGCAGGCTGAGCTGAAGGCCGCCTTCGAAGCGCTGCCCGCAACTCAGCGCGACGCGCTCGAAGCCGCCGCGCGCCGCGTGCGCAGCTACCACGAGGCGCAGAAGAAGGCGTCGGGCGAAAGCTGGAGCTACCGCGATGCCGACGGCACGCTGCTCGGCCAGAAGGTCACGCCGCTCGACCGCGTGGGCATCTACGTGCCGGGCGGCAAGGCCGCGTACCCGTCGAGCGTGCTGATGAACGCCATTCCGGCGCACGTCGCGGGTGTGGGCGAGATCATCATGGTCGTGCCCACGCCGAACGGCGAGAAGAACCAGCTGGTGCTGGCCGCCGCCTACGTGGCCGGCGTCACCCGCGCTTTCACCATCGGCGGTGCGCAGGCCGTGGCCGCGCTGGCCTACGGCACCGGCACCGTGCCCGCTGTCGACAAGATCACCGGCCCCGGCAACGCCTACGTCGCCGCCGCCAAGCGCCGCGTGTTCGGCACCGTGGGCATCGACATGATCGCGGGCCCGAGCGAAATCCTGGTGCTGGCCGACGGCTCCACGCCGCCCGACTGGGTGGCCATGGACCTGTTCAGCCAGGCCGAGCACGACGAGCTGGCCCAGAGCATCCTGCTGTGCCCCGACGCCGCCTACATCGACCGCGTGCAGGCCGAGATCGACCGCCTGCTGCCGACCATGCCGCGCGCCGAGATCATCGCCGCCTCCCTCAACGGCCGCGGCGCGCTGATCCACACGAAGAGCATGGAAGAGGCCTGCGAGATCAGCAACCGCATCGCGCCCGAACACCTCGAAGTGAGCAGCAGCGAACCGGGCCGTTGGGAGCCGCTGCTGCGCCACGCCGGTGCGATCTTCCTGGGCGCCTTCACCAGCGAGAGCCTGGGCGACTACTGCGCCGGCCCGAACCACGTGCTGCCGACCAGCGGCACCGCGCGCTTCTCGAGCCCGCTGGGCGTGTACGACTTTCAGAAGCGCTCCAGCCTCATCGAAGTGAGCGAGGCCGGCGCCCAGGTGCTGGGCCCGATCGCCGTCACGCTGGCCGAAGGCGAGGGCCTGCAGGCGCACGCCGAAGCCGCGCGCATGCGCCTGCGTAAGATCTGAGGCTCCGACAACCCCGCTTCAGGGAGGAGCACGCCAGATGATTTCACGCCTCTATCGTTCGCGATTTTTCCGGTTCGCCACCGGCCTCGTTGCAGGTGCCGCCTTGCTGGCCGCCTGCACCCAGATGCCGCAGAACCGCGCCGAAACGGCTGCGATGACTGCCACCCCCAGTTCGGCAAAGCCCGCGCCGGCGCAGCTCGGCACGCAATGGGGCGAGGGCATCGAGTCGAAGACCCGCACGGTGGCTGCCAAGCGCCTGTCCGACCAGCCCGACGACGTGGCCTCGCTCGGCTACAACGACGCCACCAGCGTGCGCCGCGATGCGGGCAGCAACCCCGAGCGCCGGCTCAACCTGCAACTGGCCCAGGGCGACATCGAATGGTCGGTGCTCGACGAGAACGACCGCCCGCTGCCGTTGCAGCGCGCACGCCGCAGCAACAGCAATGACATGTTCCGCCTCGCCGGCGTCGAAGGCGCGCGCTACACGCTGCGCTTTCGCAACCTCAGCGACCGCAGCTACGAGGTGATCGCCACGGTCGACGGCCTGGACGTGCTCAACGGCAAGCCCGGCAGCCTGCGCAACGGCGGCTACGTGCTGCGCCCGCAGCAGACCCTGAACATCGAGGGCTTCCGCAAGAGCCAGAGCGAAGTGGCCGCCTTCCGTTTCGCCACGCCGGGCCGTGCCTACGCTGCGAACACCGACGCCGGCGACGTGCGCAACATCGGCGTGATCGGCGCCGCGCTGTTCGAGCTCGAAGAGCCGAATGTGCCGCGCCGCACGCGCCGCGATGCCTCGCCGTCGCAGCCCAGCGCCTTCCCGGCCGACGGCGCGTACGCCCCGGCGCCGCGCTACCGCAAGTAAGCAGCGAGGCCATGCAACGCGCCGCCGTCCTGCTGCTGCCGCGCCTGTCGGCGCTGCTGCTCGCACTGGCGGCCGGCGCGATCGGCGTCAGCGTGCAGGCCATGAGCATCCGCGAACTGCGCACGCTCGAAGCCGGTGAAAAAGACGGCAAGGCCTACGCCAGCTACTACCTCGTCGGCGTGCTCGAAGGCCTGCGCGAGGGCGTCGAAACGTCGCAGCGCAACGGCCAGCTGCCGACGTTCTGCGTCGAGGGCCGTCGCCTCGAACCCTCGATGGCCCGCTCGCTCTACCAGACCGAGCTGAGCCGCAACGCCGACAGCTACGAAGCCGACATGCCCGTGCAACTGGTCATGGCCGGCGCCCTCCGCAACAGCTACCGCTGCACCCGATGACCGTTTCTGATTCTTCCGCTTCCGACAACCGCCTGCCGCTCGACCGCATCCGCGCCGACGTGCGCGCCATGCACGCCTACGCAGTGCAGGACGCGCGCGGCTTCCTCAAGCTCGACGCGATGGAGAACCCCTACGGTCTGCCGCCCGCGCTGCAGACCGAACTGGGCGCGCGGCTGGGCGCGCTGGCGCTCAACCGCTACCCCGGCGACCGCGGCGCCGACCTGCAACGTGCGCTGGCCGCCCACGCAGGCCTGCCCGAAGGCTTCGGGCTGATGCTGGGCAACGGCTCAGACGAACTCATCTCGCTGCTGGGCATCGCCTGCGACCAGCCCGGCGCCGCCGTGCTCGCGCCCGTGCCCGGCTTCGTCATGTACGCCATGAGCGCCCAGCTGCAGGGCCTGCGCTTCGTCGGCGTACCGCTCACGGCCGATTTCGAGCTCGACGAGGCCGCCATGCTGGCCGCCATCGCGCGCGAGAAGCCGGCCATCGTCTACCTCGCCTATCCGAACAACCCGACCGCCAACCTCTGGGACGACACCGTCATCGAGAAGATCGTGCAGGCCCAGGGCGCGCAGGGCGGCCTGGTGGTGATCGACGAGGCCTACCAGCCCTTCGCCGCCCGCAGCTACATCGACCGCCTCGCCAAGCACCGTCACGTGCTGCTGATGCGCACCCTGAGCAAGTTCGGCCTGGCCGGCATCCGCCTGGGCTACCTCATGGGGCCCGCCGCACTGGTCGCCGAGATCGACAAGGTGCGCCCGCCC
>NZ_CALRZC010000035.1:0-49856 GCF_943372545.1 Variovorax sp. YR752
CTGCTCGTCACGGGCAACGAAGTGCGGGCGCCCGGCACGCCCAAAGGGCCCTTCGAAATCTACGACGCCAACTCCGTGACCCTGCGCGGCCTGGTCGCGCGCGACGGCGGCGTGCTCGAGTCGCACCAGAGGTTGGGCGACGACCCACAGGTCATCGCGCAGGCGCTCGCGGCGCCGGGTGCCGACGTGGTGCTCATCTCCGGCGGCTCCAGCGTGGGTGCCGAGGACCACGCGCCGCGCCTTCTAGCGGAACTGGGCGAGCTTGCGATCCACGGCATCGCGATGCGGCCCTCCAGCCCGGCCGGCATGGGGCGCATCGGCGACACGCTGGTCTTCCTGCTGCCGGGCAACCCCGTGTCCTGCCTGTGCGCCTACGACTTCTTTGCTGGGCGTGCGATCCGCCTGCTCGGCGGCCGGCCCGCCGACTGGCCCTACCCGCGCACGCGCGCCACCGTGGCGCGCAAGATCGTCTCGCAGGTCGGGCGCGTCGACTACGTGCGCGTGAAGATCGGTAGCGACGGGGTGGAGCCGCTTGCGCTCTCGGGTGCGTCGGTGCTGAGCTCGACCACGCGGGCCGACGGCTTCGTGATCGCCCCCGCCGAAAGCGAAGGTTTCGGGCCCGGGACCGACGTCACTGTTCATCTGTACGAGTGCCTGTGAAAGCCCAATCGCAATTTCTTGATGTCGTCACGCGGGACGAGGCCGAGCGCCGCTTCCGCGAACACCTGACCCTCGCGCCGCTGGGCCGCGAGACGCTTCTCCTGCACGCGGTGCTGGGCCGTGTGCTGGCCGAAGACGTGGTCGCCGCCATCGACGTGCCCGGCTTCGACCGATCCAACGTCGACGGCTTTGCCGTGCAGGCCGCCGACACCTGGGGCGCGATGGAAGAACAGGTGCGCGCGCTGGCCCTCGTGGGCGAGACGCTCGCGCCCGGCATCGTGCCGCAGCGCGAAGTGACACCCGGCCACGCGACCGCGATTGCCACCGGCGGCATGCTGCCGCGCGGCGCCGATGCGGTGGTGATGGTGGAGCACACCGACCTCGACCACGGCGACGTGCAGGTTCGCCGCGCCGCCACGGCGGGCGAGAACGTCAGCTACGCCGGCACCGACATCGCACGCGGCGAAACCGTGCTGCGCGCCGGCCAGCCGCTGAGCTCACGCGAGATCGGCGTGCTCGCGGCACTGGGACTGGCCGAGGTCAGCGTGTACCGCAAGCCGCGCGTCGCCATCTTCTCCACGGGCAACGAGATCGTCGCGCCCGGTGCGCCGCTGCCCACGGGCGCCGTGTACGACTCCAACGCCGCCATCATCGGCGCGGCGGTCGAGGAACTGGGCGGAGAGCCCGTGCGGCTGGGCGTGATTCCGGACGACGAGGCCCTGCTGTCGGCTGCGCTCGCACGCGGGCTCGAATGCGATGCCGTGGTCTTCTCGGGCGGCACATCCAAGGGCGAAGGCGACCTGTCGTACCGCGTGGTCGCGGCCCTCGGCGACCCGGGCGTCGTGGCGCACGGCGTGGCGCTCAAGCCCGGCAAGCCGGTGTGCCTGGCGGTCACGGGCGGCAAGCCGGTCGTGATCCTGCCGGGCTTTCCGACCTCGGCGGTCTTCACCTTCCATGAGTTCCTCGCGCCCGTGATCCGCGCCTTTGCGGGCCAGCCGCCCGAGCGGCGCGAGCACGTGGCGGCCACGCTGCCCCTGCGCGTGAACTCCGAGCGCGGGCGCACCGAGTATTTGCTGGTGGGCCTCGTGCCCACCGACGACGGCATGGCCGCCTACCCGATGGGCAAGGGCTCGGGCTCGGTCACCACGTTCAGCAGCGCGGACGGCTTCATCACCATCGGCCAGCACACCGAGATCCTCGATGCCGGCGCGCCCGTGCAGGTGCAGCGGCTGGGCCAGGGGCTGGACGCCGCCGACCTGATCTTCATCGGCAGCCATTGCGTGGGCCTGGACTGGCTGGCCGGCGAACTGATGCGCCAGGGCCTGCGCATCAAGGCCATGAACGTGGGCAGCACGGGCGGGCTGATGGCCGCAAAGCGCGGCGAATGCGACGTGGCGGGCATCCACCTGATGGACCCGGCCACGGGCGTCTACAACCTGCCGCTGCTCACGCCGGCGCTCGAGCTGGTGCCGGGCTATGGCCGCATGCAGGGCATCGTCTACCGCCCGGGCGACGCGCGCTTCGACGGGCTCGATGCCGCCACGGCCATCACCGCCGCGACCACGCAGCCCGGCTGCACCATGGTCAACCGCAACGCGGGCAGCGGCACGCGCATCCTCATCGACCGCCTGCTCGCCGGCACGAAGCCGTCCGGCTACGGCGTGCAGACCAAGTCGCACAACGCGGTGGCGGTGGCCGTGGCGCAAGCGCGTGCCGACTGGGGCCTGGCCATCGACACGGTCGCACGGCAGTACGGGCTGGGCTTCATTCCGGTGCAGGAAGAACGCTACGACTTCGTCGTGCCCAAGGCGCGGCTGGCGCGCGCGCCTGTGCAGGCCTTCGTTGCGTTGCTGCAGTCGGCGGCGGCGCGCGAGGCGCTGGGCCGGTTGGGCTTTCGCGTCGATCCTGCAGCTTGAGACCAGGACCGCCTTTTTCCACTCTCCAAAGGACCTTCCCGATGGCTTCGCGCAGACGCTTCACCCTTCTCGCCCTCGCTGGTGCGCTCGCCGGCACGTTGCTCGCGCCGATGGCGCAGGCGCAGGACAAGTTCATCGTGCTGGCGTCGACCACCTCGACGGAACAGTCGGGCCTGTTCAAGCACCTGCTGCCGCAGTTCACCAAAGCGACGGGCACCGAGGTGCGCGTGGTGGCCGTGGGCACGGGCCAGGCGCTGGACATGGCGCGCCGCGGCGACGCCGATGCGCTGTTCGTGCACGACCAGCCCGCCGAAGAGAAGTTCGTCGCCGAAGGCTTCGGCCTCGCGCGCCAGGCGGTCATGTACAACGACTTCGTGCTGATCGGGCCGAAGGCCGACCCGGCCGGCGTGCGCGGCAAGGACATCGCGGTGGCGCTCAAGCGCCTGGGCAGCACGGGCACGGCCTTCGTCTCGCGCGGCGACAAGAGCGGCACCCACTCGGCCGAGCTGCGCCAGTGGAAGCTCGCCGGCATCGACCTCGCCGCCGCCAAGCCTGCCGGCTACAAGGAATGCGGCTGCGGCATGGGGCAGGCGCTCAACATCGCGGCGTCGACCAATGCCTATGTGCTGTCCGACCGCGGCACCTGGCTCAACTTCAAGAACCGCGCCGACCTGGGCATCGTGGTCGAGGGCGACAAGCAACTGTTCAATCAGTACGGCGTGATCGTCGTGAACCCGGCCAAGCATCCGCACGTGAAGAAAGACCTGGCGCAAGGTTTCTCCGACTGGGTGGTGTCGCGCGACGGGCAGGCCGCCATTGCCTCGTACAAGATCGGCGGCGAGCAGCTCTTCTTCCCGAACGCGAGCCAGTGAGCGGCCGTCCGGTCGATGACGGCGGGGGCCGCCCGATGAGCACGGCCGCGCGAGTGCGATGAAAGCCGTCCTTCGATGAACACCATGACCGAAGGCTGGGCGCTGGCCTGGCGACTCATCGCCGCCGCCGACCCCGAACTCGTGCGCATCACCGCGCTCTCGCTGCAGGTGAGCGCGACGGCCTGCGTGATCGGTGCGGTGTTCGGCCTGCTGCTGGGCGCCTGGCTGGCGGTGGCGCGCTTCCCCGGTCATGCGCTGGCCGTGTGGCTGGTGAACACGCTGCTCGCCCTGCCCGCCGTGGTGGTGGGCCTGCTGGTGTACCTGCTGCTCTCGCGCTCGGGGCCGCTGGGCCAGCTGGGCATCTTGTTCACGCCGTCGGCGATGGTGGTGGCGCAGAGCGTGCTCGTCACGCCGCTGATCGCCGCGCTGTCGCGCCGGCTCGTGATGGCGGCGCTGGCCGATGGCGGCGACCAACTTCGCTCGCTGGGCGCCGGGCCGCTCACCACGTCGCTGTTGATGCTGGTGCACGACCGGATGGGCGTGGCCACCGTGCTGCTCACGGCGTTTACGCGCGCCATCGCCGAGGTCGGCGCCGTGATGATCGTCGGCGGCAACATCGCCGGCGTGACGCGTGTGATGACCACCACCATCGCGCTGGAAACCAGCAAGGGCGATCTCGCGCTGGCCCTGGCGCTGGGCATCGTGCTGCTGGCGGTGGTCGGCGCGGTCAACGGCGCCATCGGGCTGTTGCAGTGGCTGGCCACGCGCCCGCTGGGCGCCACCGCGACAGCCAAACCCCTTGCGGCGCCGCGGACGCCCGCCCCTCGCACGCGGGTGGCCGCCGAAGCGACGCCGCTGATCCGCGCCGAGAAGGTCACGGTGCGCTTCGGCCAGGTGATTGCGCTGAACGAGGCATCGCTGACCTTGCACCGGGGCGACCGGCTCGTGCTCGTCGGCGCCAACGGCTCGGGCAAGACCACGCTGCTGCGGCTGCTGCATGGCCTGCTGCCTTGCGAAGGCCGCTGCGAGCGCCTGCCGCTGCAGCCCCAGGGCCGCCTTCCGCGCGCGGCCATGCTGTTCCAGCGCCCCTTTCTGCTGAGCCTCTCGGTGTGGCGCAATGTCTGGATCGGCCTGTGGCTGTCGGGCGTGCCGGCCGCCGAACGCAGCGAGCGCTGCGGCCTGGCGCTGGCACGCGTCGGCCTGCTCGACCATGCGGCGCGATCGGCGCGTTCGCTGTCGGGCGGACAGCAGCAGCGCCTCGGCCTGGCACGCGCCTGGGCGCTGCAGCCGGACATCCTGTTCCTGGACGAGCCGACCGCCAGCCTGGACCCCGGCGCCAAGAACGAGATCGAGGCCCTCATCGAAGAGGTCGCCAACAGCGGCGTGACGATCGTGATGAGCACCCACAACCTCGGGCAGGCCAAGCGCCTGGCCACGCGCGTGGCGTACCTGCATGCGGGACGCATCGTCGTCGAGCGGCCCGTGGCGAATTTCTTCGACGCAGAAGACCTGCCGCCCGAGGCCGCCCAGTTCCTGCAGGGGGAACTGGGATGGCACCTTCGGCCCTAGCGTCGGCGGGCTTTGGGCGGTTCTGCGCGCCTCGCTTTCGCTTACATGGCCTCCCGCTCCAGCGAGGCAAAATGCTGCGATGGAAATCACTGTCGCGGTGTCACTGCCGACATTCCTTCCGGGCCTGCAGAGCGGCCACCGGCCACTGCGTGCGCCTGCCCAGCCACACCGCCGACCGGCCGCGAAGCACGCGGCCCCCACGCCACAAATAACCTAGAGCCCTCATGAAAATAGCCACCTGGAACGTCAACTCCCTCACGGCGCGCCTGCAGCATGTGCTCGACTGGCTCATCGCCAACCCGGTCGATGTGCTGTGCCTGCAAGAGCTCAAGATGACCGACGACAAGTTTCCGCTCGAGGTGCTGAAGTCGGCCGGCTACGAAGCAGCGGTGTTCGGCCAGAAGACCTACAACGGCGTCGCCATCCTCAGCCTCGCGCCCATGCGCGACGTCGTGAAGAACATCGAGAACTTCGCCGACGAGCAGTCGCGCGTGATCGCCGCCACCATCGACACGCCCTCGGGCCCGCTGCGCGTGCTGAACGGCTACTTCGTGAACGGCCAGGAGCCGGGCAGCGAGAAGTTCGCCTACAAGATGAAGTGGCTCGACGCACTGCACAACTATGTGGCCCGCGAGCTCGCGGCGCACCCCAACCTCGTGCTGCTGGGCGACTTCAACGTCACGCCCGAAGACCGCGACAGCTTCGACCCGGTGGGCCTGAAGGAAACGATCCATCACACGACCGAAGAGCGCGACCACTTCAAGGCGCTGCTCGGCCTGGGCCTGACGGACAGCTTCCGAATGTTCGAGCAGCCCGAAAAGAGCTATTCGTGGTGGGACTACCGCATGCTGGGCTACCAGAAGAACCGCGGCCTGCGCATCGACCACATCCTCGTGAGCGAGCCGCTGCTGCCGCGCGTGAAGGGCTGCGTCATCGACCGCGTGCCGCGCAAGTGGGAAAAGCCGAGCGACCACGCCCCCGTGGTGCTCGAACTCGGCCCGGGCGCCTGACGGCCATGACGACGCCGATCGCCGCACGCCTCGCCCGCTCTGCCGCGATCGCCGCTGCGGCGCTCGCGCTGGCCGCCTGCTCGGTCTTGAAGCCGGGTGGCGGGTCGGAAAGCGGCACGGGCAGCACATCGCCCGGCGGCGCAACCGCCACAGAAGGCAGCCGCGACGTGCCGACCGTGCGGCTCATCACCGCGCAGACGCCCGCCATTCGCACCTACCGCAAGACCGGCGCGCGCCACATCTACAAGGCCTACGCCAGCCGCATCTACAAGGGCAAGATCCCGCCGCTGGTGTACGCCGTGGTCGTGGTCGAAACAGAGATCGATGCGAACGGCAAGATCACCAATGTGACCTTCAGCCGCGTGCCCAGCCATGCGCCCGAAGTGCCGCCGATGATCGCGGACCTGATCAAGGCGACCTCGCCCTTGCCCAGCCCCGGCAAGCTGGGCGGCCACACCTACGTCGACACGTGGCTCTGGGACAAGAGCGGCAATTTCCAGCTCGACTCCCTCACCCTCGGTCAACGAAGCCGGTAATAAAAAAAGGCCCTGGGAGGGCCTTTTCATTCGATACCGAGTTCCTGGATTTTCCGGGTGATGGTGTTGCGCCCGATGCCCAGCTTCTGCGCCGCCTCGATGCGCCGCCCGCGCGTGTTGGCCAGCGCGGTGAGGATCAGCCGCGATTCGAAGCGGCGCGTGAGCACGTCCCACACGTCGGTGCGGCCTGCGGCGAGCAGGGCCTGAGCCTCAGCTTCAAGGCCGCTTTCCCAGGCACTGGGGCCGGTCGGTGTGCCTGACGCTGCCTCGGGAGCGGCGGCAATCGGCGCCGAAGCGTCGCGCTCGACAGCCAATGGCGCTGCAGCCTGCACGGGCGCCGCAACCTCGGCCACTGCCGCATGCACGTCCGCCCCGCTGACCGCCATCACCTCGGGCGGCAGGTCCTTCGACTCGATCAGTTGCGCCGGCGCCATCACGGTCAGCCAGTGGCAGATGTTCTCGAGCTGGCGCACATTGCCCGGGAAACCGAAGGTCGCGAGCTTGGCGAGCGCGGCGTCGGAGATTCGCTTGGGCTCGACGCCCAACTGCCGCGCGCTCTGCTGCAGGAAGTGGCGTGTGAGCGCGGGCACATCTTCGCCGCGTTCGCGCAGCGCGGGCAGGCGCAGGCGGATCACGTTGAGGCGGTGGAACAGGTCTTCGCGGAAGCCGCCGAGCTTCACGCGCTGCTCCAAGTCCTGGTGGGTGGCGGCGATGACGCGCACGTTGGCCTTGACCGAGTTGTGGCCGCCCACGCGGTAGAAATGACCGTCGCTGAGCACGCGCAGCAGGCGCGTCTGCAGGTCGAAAGGCATGTCGCCGATTTCGTCGAGGAACAGCGTGCCGCCCTCGGCCTGTTCGAAGCGGCCGCGGCGCATGGTCTGCGCGCCGGTGAAGGCACCGCGCTCGTGGCCGAAGAGTTCGCTCTCGAGCAGGTCCTTGGGAATGGCGGCGGTGTTGATCGCCACGAAGGGGCCGTTGGCGCGCGGCGAGTGCTTGTGCAGCGCGCGTGCCACCAGCTCCTTGCCCGAGCCCGATTCGCCGGTGATGAGCACCGTGACATTGCTCTGCGACAGCCGGCCGATGGCACGGAACACGTCCTGCATCGCGGGCGCCTGCCCGAGCATCTCGGGCGCGGCGACCATGCGCTCTTCGGACACCTCTTCGCGCTGGCTTTCGTCGACAGCGCGGCGGATGAGTTCCACGGCGCGCGGCAGGTCGAAGGGCTTGGGCAGGTACTCGAAGGCGCCGCCCTGGAAGGCCGAGACCGCGCTGTCGAGGTCGGAGAAGGCCGTCATGATGATGACCGGCAGGCCGGGGTGCTTGGCCTTGATCTTGTCGAGCAGGTCGAGCCCCGAGCCGCCCGGCATGCGGATGTCGCTCACCAGGACCTGCGGGCCCTGCTGCTCGTCACCCTCGGCCTGTTCGAGTGCGGCCAGCACTTCGCGTGTGTTCGTGAAGCTGCGCGTGGGCATGTCTTCGCGCAGCAGGGCCTTCTCGAGCACGAAGCGTATCGATTGGTCGTCATCAACTATCCAGATCGGCTTCATGCATCTCCTCTGTTGCCGGGGCTGCCCTAGGGCAGCGGAATCAATATCTTGAAATCGGTTCGGCCCGGGACGCTGTCGCACTCGATCACGCCGTGATGCTGCTGCACAAAAGTCTGCGCAAGCGTCAACCCCAGCCCGGTTCCGCCTTCCCTGCCCGAAACGAGCGGATAGAAGATGCGGTCCTTGATCGTGTCCGGCACACCCGGTCCATTGTCGATGACATGCAATTCCAGTGCCAATCGATACCACTGCTTGTTGAAGATCACTTGTCGGGCCACGCGGGTCTTGAAAGTGATCTGCGCATCGCCCGCCGCGCGGCGCTCGGCCAGGGCCTGCGCCGCGTTGTGCGCGATGTTGAGCGTGGCCTGGATGAGCTGCTCGCGGTCGCCGCGGAACTCGGGAATGGAGACGTCGAAGTCGCGCTCGATGTGCAGGTCGCGCGAGAACTCCGCCAGGATGACCGAGCGCACGCGCTCGCACACCTCGTGGATGTTCACGTCGCCCACCACGTGCGGACGGCGGTGCGGCGCCAAGAGCCGGTCGACCAGCGTCTGCAGCCGGTCGGCCTCGTGAATGATGACCTGGGTGTACTCGATGAGGTCGCGCGACTCGACCTCCATCTGCAGCAGCTGCGCTGCGCCGCGAATGCCGCCCAGCGGGTTCTTGATCTCGTGCGCGAGGTTGCGGATGAGTTCCTTGTTGGCCTGCGCCTGGTCGATGAGGCGCTCTTCGCGGTCCTGGCGCACCTGCTGCTCCAGCGGCGACATCTCGATGATGAGCTCGCCCTTCTTGTCGCCGTGCGCCAGCGTGACCTGCACGGGCATCAGCTCGTGGTTCACACGCCGCAGAAAAGCCTCGTAGCGCAGCGTGGCGAAGTCGTTGCTGCTGGCACCGTCGAGCGCGGTGCGCAGCACCTGCGGCTCATGGAAACAGGCGCCGAACTGCGAGCCCTCGAGCGTGCGCCGCGAGGTGCCCAGTGCGTCTTCGAGGCCTGCGTTGGCGAACAGCACCGAGCCGTCGCTGTTGACCACCGCGATCAGCGTGGACAAGAGGTCGAAGGCGCGAAAGCGCGGAGTGGCGCCAGTCGCCTTCTTCCCGAACACCATGGTGACGCCGTTTACTGCGCTTGCGGCTTGCCGGGCAGGCGGCCGATTTCGCGGCGGATGCCGGCGATGTCGCTCTCGTTGCGCGCGAGTTCGGCCTTCATTTCAGCCACGCGGTCGAGGTACTTCTGGTAGTTGCGGCCTTCGCTGCCCTGCTTCTCGGGCTCGCCGTTGTTGTATTCCTTCTTGAGCTCGGTCTGGCGCGCCTCGGCCTTGCGCAGCTCGGTTTCGAGCACCGAACGCGCCTCGCCGTCGCGCGCACGCTGGTCGACGCCTTCGACGCGCGGACTGCCTGCCGGCGCACGCGCGGCCGATGAACCCGAGCCCGACGACGCGCTGCCACCACCACCACCGGAAGGCTTTGTGCCCTGCACGACGGTGACGTTGCCGCCTTCCATGACCTTGCAGCCCTTTTGCTGGGCCACGGTGGCGTTGTTGGTGTACTCGTTGCCGCAACGCCAGACGCGCTCTTGCGCGAGCGCCGCCGAGGCGGTGGCGAACGAGGCGGCGGCCAGGAAAATCAGGGAGGCAGTCTTCATTTGAATCCGGAGAGGGCGCGACAAACGCGCATTTTGATGCAATTCGGGCGCCCTCACGATGGGATGTTCCGCACCAAGGAAAAAGGACGGCCGGGGCCGTCCTTTTGTCTTACCTGCCCGCCGAGACGGGCTGGGTATTGCACTTTTTACAGCGAGTAGTACATGTCGAATTCGACGGGGTGCGTCGCCATGCGGAAGCGCGTGACTTCCTGCATCTTGAGGTCGATGTACGCGTCGATGTACGAGTCGGTGAACACGCCGCCCTTGGTCAGGAACGCACGGTCCTTGTCCAGGTGCTCCAGGGCCTGGTCCAGGCTGTGGCAGACGGTCGGGATCAGCGCGTCTTCTTCCGGCGGCAGGTGGTACAGGTCCTTGCTGGCGGCTTCGCCCGGATGGATCTTGTTTTCCACGCCGTCCAGGCCGGCCATCAGCAGCGCGGCAAAGCCCAGGTACGGGTTCATCAGCGGATCGGGGAAGCGCGCTTCGACGCGGCGGCCCTTCGGGTTGGCCACGAACGGGATGCGGATCGAGGCCGAGCGGTTCTTGGCCGAGTAGGCCAGCTTCACCGGGGCTTCGAAGCCGGGCACCAGGCGCTTGTAGCTGTTGGTGCCGGGGTTCGTGATGGCGTTCAGGGCACGGGCGTGCTTGATGATGCCGCCGATGTAGTGCAGCGCGAAGTCAGACAGGCCTGCGTAGCCGTCGCCGGCGAACAGGTTCTTGCCGTCCTTCCAGACCGACTGGTGCACGTGCATGCCCGAGCCGTTGTCGCCGACGATGGGCTTGGGCATGAAGGTGGCGGTCTTGCCGTAGGCGTGGGCCACGTTGTGGATCACGTACTTCTGCAGCTGGACCCAGTCGGCGCGCTGGACCAGCGTGCTGAACTTGGTGCCGATTTCGAGCTGGCCGGCGTTGGCCACTTCGTGGTGATGCACTTCGACCGGGATGCCCAGCGATTCGAGCACCAGGCACATTTCCGAGCGCATGTCGTGCAGGCTGTCGACCGGGGGCACGGGGAAGTAGCCGCCCTTGACTGCGGGACGGTGGCCGCTGTTGCCGTGCTCGTATTCCTTGTCGGTGTTCCACGAAGCTTCTTCGGAATCGATCTTCACGAAGCAGCCCGACATGTCGTTCTTCCAGCGCACGCCGTCGAACACGAAGAATTCGGGTTCCGGACCGAAGAAGGCGGTATCGCCCAGGCCGGAAGCCTTCATGTACGCCTCGGCGCGCTTGGCGAGCGAGCGCGGGTCGCGCTCGTAGGCCTTGCCGTCGGCCGGATCGATCACGTCGCAGGTCAGGATCAGCGTCGTTTCTTCGAAGAAGGGGTCGATGTTGGCGGTGTTCGGGTCGGGCATGAGCTGCATGTCCGAGGCTTCGATGCCCTTCCAACCGGCGATGGACGAACCGTCGAACGCGTGGCCCGAGGTGAATTTGTCTTCATCGAAATGCGACACGGGCACGGTGACGTGCTGCTCTTTGCCGCGGGTGTCGGTGAAGCGCAAGTCGACGAACTTGACCTCGTTTTCCTTGACGAGCTTGAGTACATCGGCGACGGTCTTTGCCATCAGTTTCTCCTGAGTTGGATGGTGGTTAGGAATACGGGAACGGAAGGATGCAGTTTCTGTGCCATTGTCACCCCGCCGGATGAGGCCCGGGTGACGGCCCAGGGGCTGCCGGAAAAGGAATTAATCACCAAATTGGTGCGATACGAATTAACGCACCAATTCAGGGCCAAGCTTCGCATCAAAGCTGTGCAAGCCTTCGATGAGTTGGCCATAGGCGGCATCGAGCAGCCCGGGGTCGCCCTTGACGCCCAGCTCGATGTGACGCCCGTACTGCGGGTGATCCACGCTGGGGAGGCTGAACACCTTGATGCCGGCGTGGGCCTGCTCGATGGCCTGCATCAGCGGCGTGAGGGTGGCTTCCATCGCACCGAAAACGATCACGGACTTCTCGGCGATGGCGTTGCGGGTGAACAGATCGGCATAACGGCTGTCGAGCACCGACTCGATCATCGGCCAGGCCATGACCGGAAAGCCCGGCACGAAATGCACGTGCTCGACGCTGAAACCCGGAATCTTGTTGTACGGGTTGCGGATGATCGACGCGCCCTGCGGAAACACGCCCATGTTCAGGCGGTGAATGTTGTCGGCCCGGTCGGGCTCGTAGGGCACACCCTGCTCCTTGGCGGTGTCCTGCATGCGCTCGCGGATCAGCACTTCGGCTTCGGGGTGCAGCGCCAGCGGCACACGCAGGGCCTGGGCGGCGCACTGGCGGGTGTGGTCGTCGGGCGTGGCGCCAATGCCGCCGGTCGAGAACACGATGTCGCCCGAGGCGAAGGCGCGCATGAGCGCCGCAGTGATCCGCGTGGGCTCGTCGCCCACGTACTCGGCCCAGCCCAGCTGGAGGCCGCGCGCGGCCAGCAGCTCGATGACCTTGGCCATGTGCTTGTCGGCCCGCTTGCCGGAAAGGATCTCGTCGCCGACGACGATGAGACCGAATGCGCGTGTCATGGTGAACCCCATTGAGAAAGAGCGGCCTTGTTGGCCTCGGTGGCTTCGGCCGCCTCGAGGGCCGGTGCCTCGCCGCTGCCGGTTGCGGGCTGCAGCGCGGCGCGCTGGGCGCGCATCTGGGCCAGCGCGTCCAGGCAGTAGTGGGCGAACCAGAGCGCAGAGAAAGCAAAGACCAGCGTGTAGATCCAGATGGCGATCGGCACCAGCACGAAGAAGGCGGCGGCGAACAACAGGCCCGAGGCCCAGACGATGCTCGGGGCGGCGCCCAGGTAGCCGCACAGCACGCCGATGCACAGCAACGGCAGCCGGTGGGCGCGCAGCAGCGCGGCGCGTTCTTCAGGGCTGGCGTGCTCGGCCAGCGCGTCGAAGCTCATCACCCGATAAGTGAGCCAGCCCCAGATCAGCGGCGGCAGAATCAGCACCAGCGGCGGAATGAGCCACAGCGGCATCGACACCACCAGGGCGATCAGCGCCAGCACGGTGGCGGCGAGCGAGCGCAGCACGCTGCCGAAGAAAGAGGCGCCCTTCTTCTGCTCAAGCGTCGGAAAGCGCCGTTCGGCCGCGAGCTTGGTGAGCGCCGGCGCCATGAAGCCGGCCACGATCAGCAGCGACAGCACCACGATCAGCGGCGTGACGCCGAACACCACCACCAGCGGCGCCAGCGCGGCCGTCACATCGCTCGAGAAGAGGCGCCCGATCCAGGCCCAGAAGCTGGACAGCAGCGGCCAGGCGTCGAGGGCTTCGCGCGTCCAGACGACGGCCGCGTCCCAATAGAAGTAACCGAGCCCCGCGGCCAGCAGCACCATGAGCGCCAACGGCAGGAGCGACAGCACGATCACGCGCGGGAGCATGCAATAGGCCACCGCGCGCCAGAAGGAGTCGAGGAGCAGGCGCATGAGGTTCGAGGATAACGTAAGGCCTCTGCGCCCTGGCCGTGCCTCGCAGCGCGCTCAGGCGCGGCCGAACAACCGCTTCAGCCCCAGCCACTGCTGCGACCAGAAGCCCTGGCCGTAGTCGCGCGGCCGGCCGTCGGCGCCGGGCTCGACCTGGTCTCGGATGCCGGTCGGGTCGTAGCGGTTTTCGAAGTTGGCGGTGCGAAAGAGCATGTCCCACCAGGGCAGCAGCACGCCGAAGTTGTGGCCGCCCAGCGTGCTCTTGCCGTGCGACTCGTGGCCCAGCCCGATGCTGTGGTGCAGCCGGTGAAAGCGCGGGCTGACCCACAGCCGCTCGCCGATGGCACCGAAGCTCAGCCGCAGGTTGGCGTGCTGCAGGCTCTCGCTGAGCTGGGTGAAGGCCACCACGGCGATGAACTGGCCCGGCGCCACGCCGATCAGCTGCGCCACGATGACGATGAGCGTGTCGTGGATCACGTCGTCGAGCAGGTGGTTGCGGTCGTCGCTCCACATCGTCATCTGGCGCTGCGAGTGGTGCAGCGAATGCAGGCTCCACCACGCGTTGAAGTGATGCTGGCCGCGGTGAATCCAGTAGCCGACAAAGTCGAGCACCACGAGGTAGATGGCAAAGGCCACCCACGGCACGTCGGTCACGCCGGGCCAGACCTCGTCCAGGTGGAAGGTGCCCCACCCCGCCATGCGCAGGTTGCCGAGCAGGTCGTCGAACAGCGGCTGCAGCGTGAAGAACAGCGCCAGCCGGAACAGGCCCAGCCGGTGGATCAGCGTGTAGAGCACGTCGATGCGGATCGCGCGGCGGTCGGTCACGGGCTCGACCGCGCGCCAGCGCTGCAGCGGGCCGATCACGGCCAGCAGCACCAGGATCTGGATCACGCCGACCAGCAGCCAGCCCGTGGCGTCGAAGGCGTCCTCGGCCCAGCCGCCCAGGCCGATGGCGTACACCAGCGGCTGCACGGCGGTCTCGAAGAGCCAGCCCTGCATGGCGGAAAAAACGTCGGTCAACCAATCGATCACGGCGAAAACTCAGGATTCAAGGGTGGGAGGCGATCCAGGCGCGGTAGTCCGGGTGCTGGCGCAGCGTGCGAAAGCAGAAGCCCTTGGCCTTCAGCCCGACGATCAGCGGTTCGAGGTTGGCGGGCGCCCACGGGTCCTTGCGCGACCAGATGCCCAGGTGCGCCAGCAGGATGTCGCCGGGGCGGATGCCCGCAAGCGCCTGCGTCAGCAGCTTGGGGTTGGGGAACGTCTCGCTCGGCAGCTCGTCGCCCAGGAAGCCGGCGGGCGACCAGCCCACGTGCGCGTAGCCGCAATCCTTGGCGGCCGCCAGCAGCGCGGGCGAGGTCTTGCCGCCCGGCGCGCGGTACAGCGGCAGCGGCTTCTTGCCGGTGATGGCGGCCAGCCGGTCGGACGACTTGCGGATGTCGGCGCAGTACTGGGCCGCGCTCCAGACCGACTCTTTCCCGGTCTGCGGGCCGGCGGACGGCTTGATGCGAAAGCTGGGCGGCGTGCCTTTGACGTCGCCGCGCCAGTAGGCGTGGTCGTAGGTGTGCGAGCCGAACTCGTGGCCTTCGGCCGCCCTCGCCTTCCACCACGGCGCCCAATGGTCGTCCAGGCTGTCGCCGTCGGTCTGGGTGCGCTCGGCGGCGGCAAAGAAAGTGACGCGTACGTCCTGTCGCTTGAGCACGTCGGCCACCAGCGGGGCGATGCCCATGTGGCCGGTGTCCAGCGTCAGGTAGACCGGCTTGTCGCAGGCGGCGGCTTCTTGCGCTCCGGCCGCCGGCACGGTGGCGCAGGCCAGCGCCGCGACAGCCAAGGCGACACCCGCGGTGCGCACCCGCTCAGGTCCGCTTCGCATGGTCCAGCGTCCAGACGCCGTGCGGCGAGCGGCCGACGTTGACCTGCCGCACGACCTTCTGGCTCGCCAGGTCGACCACGGTGAGCTTCTTGGCCCAGCGCGAGGTCACGTACAGCGTCTTGCCGTCGGCCGACACGTCCATGCAGTCGGGGCCGCCCGGCACGTTGTAGGTGGCGACGACCTTCAGCGTGGTCAGGTCGATGCGGCTGATGGTGTTGGCCACCCGGTTGCTCACGAACACCGTCTTGCCGTCGCCGGCCGAGCGGAAGGCGTGGGCGCCCTTGCCGGTGGGAATCTTGCCGACCAGCTTGGGCTGGGCGCCGGCCACGTCGAACACCTGCACGCCGTCGCTGCCGGTGAGGCCCACGAGCAGCGTCTTGTCGTTGTGGGCGCCGAAGATGTCGGCCGGCATGGCGCCGGTGGCCATGCGCCAGCGGACGGTCTGCGTCGGCAGGTCGACCGCAATCAGCTCGTCGCTGTCCTGCATGGTGACGTAGGCCACGGTGCTGGTGTTGTCGATCCAGATGTGGCTGGGCGTCTTGCCGGTGGCGATGCGCTTGGCCAGCTTCAGGTCCTTGCCGTCCCAGCGGTACACGTCGACGTGGTTCAGGCGGTTGGCCGCCGTGACGAACCACTTCATGTCGCGCGAGAACTGCAGCTGGTACGGGTCGATGATGCCGTACACCACGCGCTGCACCTCGGCCGTGCGCGGGTCCAGGAACGTGAGCGAGTCGCCTGCCGAATTGGCCACGATGACCGACTTCTCGTCGGGCGTCATGTAGATGTGGTGCGGCTCCTTGCCGGTGGGAATGCGCTGCTTCTCGGTCCAGTCGACCGGGTTGATCACGCTCACGCTGGCGTCCAGCGAATTGAGCACAAAGACCGGTGGGGGGGCCGGCGGCGCCGCCGCGGCGGGGAGGGTCACCAGGGCTGTCAGGCAGGACAGCAGGAAGGCCGCGATGCGGCCATTCGGACGGGCAGGGAGTCGCAAGGGAAGGTTCCGGGAGAGGGTTAACAATCTTAACGGTCGAACCCGACAAACAGCTGACCACCGGCGCCCTCTCCCCCGCTGTCGGGCCCGGCGCCTTGACCTATGTCAAGCGGCCCGGGGCACCGGCGCCCGCAATTGGGCCACCTGCTCGGCCGTGAGCCAGCGCCATTGCCCCGGCGCCAGGTCGTCCGGCAGCGCCAGGCCGCCGATGCGCGAGCGGTGCAGGCCCTCGACCCGGTTGCCGACCGCGGCCAGCATGCGCTTGACCTGGTGGTACTTGCCTTCGGTGAGCGTGAGCCGCAGGTGCAGCGGGCTGTCCGATTCGCAGGCGGCTGCGCGCACGGGCTTCGGATCGTCGTCGAGCACCACGCCGGCCAGCAGCTTGGCGATCTGCGTCTCGTCGATCGGGTGCTTGGCCGTCACCTCATAGACCTTGGGCACGTGGTGCTTGGGCGAGCCCATCTTGTGGATGAACTGGCCGTCGTCGGTCAGGAGCAGCAGGCCGGTCGTGTCCTGGTCGAGCCGGCCGATGGCCTGCACGCCCTGCACGGCGCCCTTGTTGGGCCGCAACCGCAGCGGCGACGGCAGCAGCGTGTAGATGCTCGGGTAGGTCGAGGGCTTCTGCGAGCACTCGGTGCCGGCCGGCTTGTGCAGCATCAGGTAGGCCTTCTCGTGGCAGGCCCACTCGGTGCCCTGCACGGTGAACAGCAGGCCTTCGGGGTCGAGGTCGGCAAAGGGATCGGTCACGGCCGTGCCGGCAATGCTCACGTGGCCTTGCTGGACCAGGCCCGCGCACACGCGGCGGGTGCCGAAGCCCTGGGTATAGAGGATGTCTTGCAGGTGCATGAAAAATGAAAAAAGCGGCCGTGCCGACAGGGGCACGACCGCCTTCAAGTGTGCCGCAGGTTCAGTACCCGGCGGCCAAGCCCGTGTTGCGGCGCGGATCGTTGGCGCCGTAGAAGCGATTCGCGCCCACCGGCTTGCCGCCCAGCGAGGGCGCGCCGACGATGATCGCCGCCAGGTGGTTGGCCGGCTGCGGCACGCCCAGGTTGTGGCCCATGTCGGTCAGGATCTTGCGGGTGTCGGGGCTGATCGCGAAGGTCTCGACGTTGGTGACGTCGGGCAGCCACTGCTGGTGGAAGCGCGGCGCATCGACGGCCTCTTGCACGTTCATGCCGTAGTCGACCACGTTCAGGATCGTGTGCAGCACGGCCGTGATGATGCGGCTGCCGCCCGGCGTGCCGACCACGAACACCGGCTTGCCGTCTTTCGACACGATGGTCGGGCTCATCGAGCTCAGCGGGCGCTTGCCCGGCTCGATCTTGTTGGCCTCGCCCTGCACCAGGCCGTAGAGATTGGGCACGCCGACCTTCGAGGTGAAGTCGTCCATCTCGTTGTTCAGCAGCACGCCCGTCTTGTCGGCCGTGACCTTGGCGCCGAACCAGTCGTTCAGCGTGTAGGTGACCGAGACGGCATTGCCCCACTTGTCGGTGATCGAGTAGTGGGTGGTGTTGCTGCCTTCATGCGGCGCCACGCCGGGCTTGATGTCCTTCGACACGCCGGCCTTCTTCGGGTCGATGGCGGCGCGGATCTTCGCGGCGTAGCCCTTGTCGAGCAGGCGGTCGAGCGGGTTCTTCACGAAGTCGGGGTCGCCCAGGTAGCTGTTGCGGTCCACGTAGGCGTGGCGCATGGCTTCGATCTGGTAGTGCACCGACTCGGCCGAGCGGTAGCCCAGGTCCTTCAGCGGGTAGCCCTCCAGGATGTTGAGCATCTCGCAGATGATCACGCCGCCCGAGCTCGGCGGCGGTGCCGACACCACGCGGTAGCCGCGGTAGTCGCACTCGACCGGCGCGAGTTCGCGCGTCTTGTACTGGTCGAGGTCGGCCTGCGTGATGATGCCCTTGCCGGCCTGGCTCGACGCCACGATCGCCTTGCCGACCCAGCCCTTGTAGAAGCCGTCGGTGCCCTTGGCGCTGATTTCCTTCAGCGTCTTCGCCAGGTCTTTCTGCACCAGCTTCTGGCCGACCGCGAAGGGCTCGCCCTTGTTCAGGAAGATGGCGCCGGAGACCGGGTCTTTCTTGAAGTCGTTGGTGGCGGTGAGCAGCATGTCGATGTCGCCCTGCTCCAGCGCGAAGCCCTTGTCGGCCAGCTGGACGGACGGGGCGATGAGGTCGGCGCGCTTCATCGTGCCGTACTTCTCGCGTGCGTATTCCATGCCCGACACCGAGCCCGGCACGCCCACGGCGAGGTGGCCGTTGGTGCTCAGGCCCTTGACGACGTTGCCGTCCTTGTCGAGGTACATGTTGGCCGTGGCAGCCAGCGGAGCCTTCTCGCGGAAGTCGAGAAAGGTCTTGCGGCCGTCGGCCAGCTGCACGGTCATGAAGCCGCCGCCACCGAGGTTGCCCGCGGCCGGATACACCACCGCCAGCGCATAGCCCACAGCCACGGCCGCATCGACCGCGTTGCCGCCGCGCTTGAGCACATCGACGCCGACCTTGCTGGCCAGGTGCTGCGCGCTCACGACCATGCCGTGCTCGGCCGCGACCGGCGCCTGCGACGCGGCCTGCGCGCCGCCGGCCACCGCCCACGTGAGCGCGGCCGCAACGGCGGCGCGCAAGGTGGGGGTCCACTTGAAATGCTGCATGGAAAAGTCTCCTCTGTGCGTTGGATGAAGAATGAGGGAGGGGTGAACGGTGTGGGCCTTCAGGCCGTGAGCAGCGCCTTGCGCCGCAGGCTCTGCAGCGCCTGCACGACCTGCTCTTGTGCGAAAGCACCAAGCGCCGACGGGTCGGTCAGCGGCTGGTCGTCCTTGAGGAAGCGCAGGCGTTCGGCGCGCACTTCGTCGAGCAGGAAAGCGGCCAGCGCCTCGTGCGTGTGCGCTCCGTCGAGCAGCGGCGCCAAGCTGCGCTCGAGCACCGAGAGCGACACCGGCTCGTGCCACTGGTTGCAGACCACCGCCGACGTTTGCGATGCGGACACGCCAGCCAGCGCGCGCCGCACGGGTGCCAGCACCTGCGGCAACGCGGACACCGACGAAGCCGCCGGCACCGGCGTGCGCCGGATGCGCAGCGCACCCAGGATCAGCAGCTCCTCGAGCATGGCGAGCACGATGGGTTCGATGGCTGCGCGCGGCTCGCTGGTGAGCGTCATGACGGAGGCCAGCAGCGCTTCGGTCGACATCGAGCACGGATAGCTCGCGTCGAGCGCCTGCGCCACCGCCTTGTGCGCCGGCAGCCGCAACGTGACCTTCAGGTCGCGCAGCGCGGTGCAGGGCTGCTCGCGGGCGTCCATGGTGAGTGCATCACCATCATCCACGTGGAAGAGGCCGGCGAACTCGAGCGCGCGCAGGCGGGGCACTTCGAGGCGGTAGCGGATGTTCGCGGCGTTGCCCTGCTTCACCAGCAGCGTCTGACGGAAGGTGCGGTTGACGAGAAAGTCGAGGTACTGCTCCATCATCACCTGGCTGCCGCCGCATTCGCGCAGCAGCGGGTCGCGCACCTTCTCGCCGTAGTTCTGCACGAACATGGTCGAGGGCTCGGCGTCGCACAGGTAGGCCAGCCCGCGTGCCTCGGCGCGCGCGACGAACTCCTTGAAATAGCAGGGCTCGTTGCAGGGCTCGAGGAACTCGTGCAGCAGGTAGTAGTTGCCGGCGTTGCGCACGATCGGCATCGTCTCTTCGAGCGTCTTCTTGAGCACGCTGTCGGCCCGCGCCGATTGCTCGAGAAACTCGAGCATGCCGCGCGCGTACGAGAGCTTTTCTTCGGGCGAGTCGCGCGGGCCGCCGCGCAAGATCATCGCGTCGCGCACGATCTCGCGCGCCTTCCAGCCCGGGTACACGTTGTAGCTCACGTACACCACGCCGTTGGGCGCCAGGTTCTCGGCGCACACGCGCAAGATAGCGTCCTGCACCGGCCCCGGCACCCAGCTGTAGACGCCGTGGCAGACGATGTAGTCGAAGAGGCCGAACGAGGCGTCGATGTCGGCGATGTTGAAGGCCTTGAGCTCGATGTTCGACAGCCCCGCCTGGTCGAGCGCCGCGGCGCCCTGGGCCACCTGCACGCGCGACAGATCGACCCCGACTGCGCGCGCGTCCGAGTGGCGCACCGCGAACGGAATCAGGTTGCCGCCGGCGGCGCAGCCCAGCTCCAGCACGCGCGCTTTCTGCGGCGGCGGCGCATCGAGACCGAACAAGAAGGCCAAGGCTTCCAGGTGCTCCACGGCGGACTGGGGAAACGGGTGCGAGTCGTAGGGCACCGCATCGTAGTAACTGGTGAGCGTGGAAGTCAGAGAGTCCGGCACGAACGTCCTTTGGGGAGCGGAAGGGGCTGCAGCAGTGCTCGCAGACTATAGCCCCGTGCCCCGGCAAAAAGAAGCCGGCGCGGGTCGACCCGCCCTCCCCTCGGCGCGGACTCGTGCGCTTGCGCGACCTCTTTAGAATGGCCCGATGAACTGGCGCATCACTCTGTTTCCCCTGGCTTTGGTCATTGCCGGCTGCTCGTCGCCGCCCAACCAGATCGTTCCCTTCCGCGACAGTGTGCTGCGTGCCATGACCTACACCCAGGCCTCGGACTACTGCAGCGCCAAGAGCCAGGAGCCCAAGTGGCTCGGCAAGGCGCCCGCCGAATCGGGCGTGCTGTTCCAGTGCCAGTAAGCCGCTGCACCACGCAGCGCTGACGCCCGGTCCCGCAGATCAGGCGTCGATATCGATGAGCGCCAAGCCGCTCTCGCGGTCGCAGGTCTTGCGCAGGTAATCCGGCGACTCGACCAACAACACCTCCAGCGTGGGCTGCACGGTGGCCTGCAGCAGGTGGCCGCCGACTGTGCTTCCATCGCGCCTGCCCAGCACGACATGCGCATGCACCGTGGGCAGATCGCCATCGAGCGCAATGTCGCCGTTGAGGGACAGCACCTCGACCTGCTCCCCGACGGGAATGCGCTCGTACTCTTTGCGCTCCCAGTCGAAGTAACCCAGCACCGCCCCGCGCAGCGCGCCGATCGCGCTGAAGCGGCTGGCCGACAGGCCCTGCGCCTTCGCGAACTCTTCAAGCAGCGGCACGACCTCGTCGCCCGTGTCGAACACCAGCGCGATGGTGCGTTCCGGGCCGGTGTTGAGAACCTTGAATTTCATGGCGAGGCGTGTCCTTCCTGTCGTGTCGTGTCGTCGAAGCGTTTCGATGAAAGCGCGCCGGGGTCGTCAGCGCGGGGAGTTCTGCTTGCAGTCTTCGGCGGTGCCCCGGCAGTCGTCCTGGCGCGAAGGCGCCTTGCCCTCATCCGGCTTCGCGTCCTTGGTGTCCTTCGCGTCTTTGGCATCGGTCGGCGGCTTCTTCACCAGACCGGGGTCCCGGTCGGGCGGGGCCGGCTTCAGCAGCCGCGGATTGCCATGGGCGGGCGGCTTCACGATGAACTCGGGGTCGGGCTGCGCTTGCGGCGCGGGCGCCTTGTCGGTCGGCTGCGCCGCAACCGGCGCGGCAAAGAGCACCGCGATGGCGAGGCTTCCGATACACATGAATGTCGTTGGATTGCGCATGGCGTTCACCCATGGCCCGAAGGTTTCACCGAGATGGACTTGACGGTGTAGGCCTCGTTCGCCAGTGGCCGCAAGTCAGCGACGCGGTGCCCGGGCATTCCGTCAGGCGGAGATGACATCGTCCGAGGCAAGCCCGCAACTGCTGTCGTCGTTCATCGCCTTCGCGATGTGCGCTGTGGATGCTCGCCGTTGCCAGCACAGACATGCCCTAGCGATGGCCGACGGCGGGTTGTCGGTTTCCGCCTACTTGGCACGCGGCACAAACGCCAGAGCATGCGGCCTTCAGGCACAAGGATGCACAAGGAGCCACCCATGCAAGATTCACGCATTCCGGCCGCGGTGCTTGCGGCCCAGGGCAAGACCTCTTTTCCCGGCGCCTCGACGGCATACGCGGCCGCCCGGCAGGCGCTGCTGGCGGAAGAAATCGAATTCCGCCGGCACATGACAAGGCTGGGCGAGCAGCGGCGCGCGCTGCCGCCGGGGCCCGTCATCCAGAAAGACTACCGCTTCAAGGACGAGCAGGCCTTCGAGGTCGGCCTGGCCGATCTCTTCGGCGACAAGGACACGCTGGTCACCTACTTCTGGATGTATGGGCCGCAGCGCGAGCGCCCGTGCCCGATGTGCACCAACTGGCTCGGCGCGGTGAACGGCAACGCGGCCGACATCAAGCAGCGCGTGGCACTGAAGATCCTCGGGCGCTCGCCGGTGGAGCGGCAGTACGCCTTCGCCCAGGAGCGCGGTTGGCGCGACCTGAACTTCGTGCAGACGGTCGGCGACGACTACGCGAAAGACCTGGGCGTGCTGCACGCGGACGGCAGCGAGTACCCGGCGCTGGTCGTGTTCAAGCGCGACGGCGAGAAGGTGCGCTTGTTCTGGGCCAGCGAGATGACGCGCGAGATGGCCGACCCCGGGCAAGACCCGCGCGATGCGCCCGACATTGCGTCGCTGTGGTCGGTGCTCGACCTGACGCCCGACGGACGCGGCACCGACTGGTATCCCAAGCTGCAGTACTGAGCTACTGCGCGTGCCCGCTCAGTCCGCAAGACTGACGCGCACCTCACACCCCGGCGGCACAAAGATCTCGTCGCAGTTCGGCCCCACCCCGCCGCGGTCGATCACCACGAAGCTCGCCGGCTGCTGCGTGACCACCAGCGGGTGGTGCCAGACGCCGCGCGCGTAGTTCACGCCCTGCTTCCCGTCGGTGACGAAGGCGCGGATGTCTTCCACGCGCACCGCCTCGCCCGCCGGAGCCACCACCACGAGAAAGCGGCTGCCGTCCATCGGCACGAAGGCCTGGCTGCCCAGCGGGTGGCGCTCCAGCATGCGCACCGGCAGCGGCATCGCATAGGGCTGCGTCTCGAAGATGTTCACCAGCACGCGGCTGTCGCCGGGGCCCGGGTCCACGCGCGCGAGGTCGTGGAAGCGCGTGGTCATGCCCGCGTTGATCGACATCGACCGGCTGTGCGCGCTCTCGATGACGTCGCCGAACGCGGCGAAGGCCTCGCGCGTCAGCGGCTGCGCAACGAGCGCGAGCGACGCGGGCGTGCCCGGCGCCGGGGGCAGGAAAGTGGGGCTGGCAATCGTCAACGGAAACTCCTCGGCATTTGGTCCAACTGGTACTACCAGTATCCTTGCGATGCATCCGAACAGTCAATCGCCTGGCGTCAGGGAAATCGCTAGTGTCCAATGATGCGTGAAGCCTTAAGGTCTCGGTCGCGTTAAATCATACCGGTAATACCAGTTAATCCATCCCATCGACGCCTTCGAGGACCGCCCATGTCAACCACCACCCTTCATGCGCCGCTGCAGCCGGCCACCACCTCTGCTGCAGCGGAGAACGCGCTCTACAAGAAAGTGGCATGGCGGCTCATGCCGTTCCTGATGCTTTGCTACGTGGCCGCCTACCTGGACCGCGTGAACGTCGGCTTCGCCAAGCTGAACATGCTCAGCGACCTGCAGTTCAGCGAAACGATGTACGGGCTGGGCGCGGGCCTGTTCTTCATCGGCTACTTTTTCTTCGAGGTGCCGAGCAACCTGCTGATGCACCGCATCGGCGCCAAGGCCACCATCTCGCGCATCATGATCACGTGGAGCCTGATCTCGGCCGCGATGATGTTCGTGACCACGCCCACGCAGTTCTACGTGCTGCGCTTCCTGCTCGGGGCGGCCGAGGCCGGCTTCTACCCGGGGATGATCCTGTACCTCACCTACTGGTTTCCCTCGCACCGCCGCGCCAAGATGGTGGCGGTGTTCATGTGCGCGATTCCGGTGTCGGGCGTGCTGGGGGGGCCGCTGTCGGGCCTGATCATGGAGGCCATGCACGGCATGGGCGGGCTGCGCGGCTGGCAGTGGCTGTTCCTCGTCGAGGCGCTGCCGTCGCTGGTGATCGGCCTGCTGGTCATCGTGTACCTCGACAACAGCATCCAGGGCGCACGCTGGCTCACGGCCGAAGAAAAGGCCGTGCTCGCACGCAACATCGCCGCCGAGAACGCCACCAAGGGCGGCACCAGCCACATGACGCTGCGCGCGCTGTTCGCCGACCGCCGCATCGTGAAGATGGCGCTGATCTGCTTTTGCACGGTGATGGGCCAGTACGGCCTGACCTTCTGGCTGCCCACGCTGGTGCGCCAGTCGGGCGTGTCGGGCGCGTTCAACATCGGGCTGCTCACGGCCATTCCCTTTGCCGTGGCCATCGTCTCGATGCTGCTGGTGAGCCGCAGCTCCGACCGCATGCGCGAACGCCGCTGGCATTTGATCGTGCCCTTCTGCTGCGGCGCGCTGGGCCTCACGCTGAGCGCGATCTTCAGCAACAACGTGTACCTGTCGCTGGCCGCGCTGGCGCTGGCCGCGGGCGGCAGCCTGGCGACGTCGCCGCTGTTCTGGAGCCTGCCGACGGCCATTCTGTCGAGCGCGGGCGCAGCAGCCGGCATTGCGCTCATCAACTCGTTTGCCAACCTGGCGGGCTTCGTGAGCCCCTACATGATCGGCCTGATCAAGGACGCCACGAAGAGCACCGACATCGCCCTGTTCGTGCTGGCCGGCGTGCTGCTGTTCGGCGCTTTCCTCACCTACACGGTGCCGGCGAAGCTGGTCAACAAGTAGGGAAGGCCCGGGGTGCGGCCACAGTAAGATTTCCAGCTCCCGCCACTGCCGCACTTCGAACCGAAAACCGCCCATGCTCGCCTCCCCCGCCGTTGCCGCCACCGCCGCCCGCCTCATCCAGCAGCGGATCGCGGACGGCACCTACGTGGCCGGCGGGCTGCTGCCTTCGCAGCGCGACCTGGCCGAGCAGCTCGGCATCAGCCGTACGTCGCTGCGCGAGGCGCTGTCGACGCTGCAGGGCACGGGCCTCGTCATTCCGCGCCCCGGCAAGGGCATGTACGTGGCCGAAGACGGCGGACAACAGGCACCCGCGGCCTCCCCGGCCTGGAAGTTCGCCACCTCGCATTCGCTGCAGGACGTGTACCAGCTGCGCTTCGCGGTCGAGAACTTCACCGCGCGGCTGGCCTGCCTGGTCATCGAGGCGGACGACCTGGCCGCGCTGCGCGCCAACGCACAGGCGATGCGCACCTGCATCGACGCCGGCGATTTCACGCAGGCCACGCAGCTCGACTTCGACTTCCACATGCAGATCATCGGCATCGCGGGCAACCAGGCCATCGCCGAGATCCTGCGCAACAGCGCCGAGGTCATGCAGGAGAGCCAGCGCCTGCCCTTCTACAAGCGCGGCGCGCGCCATGCCACCTACGACGAGCACATGGCGATCATCGAGGCGCTGGCGCAAGGCAACCCCGCGCTGGCGCAGCAGGCGATGACGCAGCACATCGTGCAGGCCGCGCAGCGCGCGGGCGTGCACTTTCCGACCGGGCTCGAGGCGGCCTGACGCTCAGGCCCGCGCATCGACACGCTCGCTGCCGGCATCGACATAGACAGCCTGGCCAGTCGATCAGCCGATCGGCACCCGCATCACCGGCCGGACGGCCGCCCAGTGCCTGAACAATGAAACTTTGGCCCACTGGCCGACAAACCGTGGTCCAAAGCTTTCACTCCAGCGCAGTGCGCAGGACAATGCGGCGTTGATGGTGGTCGGAGGCGCCGCCTCCGATCCTGTCGGCATCGCACTTTCAGGACTACACGTCGCGTCATGGAACAACGGCTGGACTGGGCCCTCGCGGCCTGCTCACGCATCCTCAGACCCGTGGTCAGGCTCGCCCTCGCGATGGGGGTCAAGCATCCCCACCTGGAGGAGTTGCTGCGCGACCTGCTGATCGAGGAAGCGCAGCACTCCTGGCGTACCCAGGGTGTTCCCAAGCCCAACCTGAGCCAGCTGTCCGTCACCACGGGCCTGAACCGCAAGGCGGTGACCGCCAAGGTCCGCGCCACCGTCGATCCCCTGCCACACACCGAGCTGTCGGCCGCGGCCAAGACGTTCACGCTGTGGCTGCAGATGCTGACCGAAGACGCTTCGTTCCGGCGCCTGCCCGTCACGGCGGGCCACACGGCACCTTCGTTCGAGGCGGTCGCGCGCCTGAGCAGCCGCGGCAACGTTCACCACCGCACGATCCTCGACGAGTTGATCCGGTTGAACATGGTGACCGAAAACGAAGGCGTGGCCGAACTCACCACCGATGGTTTCGTGCCCGTGGAAGACCTGCAATCCATGCTGGCTTTTCTGGGCGACAACGGACGAGACCACCTGCTGGCGGCCGTGTCCAACACGCTGGGCGAGCAGCCCCGCATGCTCGAGCGCGCGGTGTACGCGCGCGGGCTATCGCTACACGATTGCGAACAGATCCATCGCCTGGTGCGCGAACGTTGGTCCGCCCTGCACCACGAGCTCGCACAGGAAATGGCGCAGGCGGTCGACCGCGCGTCGGCCCGCGCCAAAGGGCGGATCCGGGTCGGCATCTACACGTACTACGAAGACGAGGGCACACCGCCCCCGCCCACGTCCTCTGAAAGTGAGCGCACATCATGAGCACGATGAAGACACCTCGCCGGCTCATGCTCGGCTTGCTATCGGCCGGCCTCATGGCCCTGTTGATGTCCTGCGGCGGCGGCGGTGGTGGCTCGGCATCGAACCTGGGCCTGGGTACGGGCACCGCGATCGGTGACGGCCCGAGCGGCACGGGCACGGGCTCAGGCGGGGATTCAACCGGGTCCGGTACGGGCACGGCCGGCTCTGGCGACACCGCCAGCAACGGCAACACCGACGGCTCCGGTGTCGGCTCGGGCGGCACCGGCGTCACTGCGGACGCGGCCGGCATCGGCGCGGCGGACGGCCTGGGCAGCATCATCCTGAACGGCCTGCGCTACGACACCGCCACGGCCACGATCACCGTCGAGGACGCCACCGAACTCCAGATCGGCATGAGCGCGCGGGTCGCCGGCAAGGTCGACCCCAACTTCACCCGCGGCATTGCGACGCAGGTCGTGTCGGCTGCCGAACTGCGCGGTGCCGTCTCGCGCATCGATGTGGGCGCCGGCAGCTTCGACGTGATGGGCATCAGCGTGAGCATCGATTCAGCCACGGTCTGGGCCAACACGAGCGGGCTCGCCAGCGTGGCCGATGGCAGCCTCATCCAGGTGTGGGGGCTGCCGGGTGCGCCCGGCACGCTGCGCGCCACCCGCGTGCAGATTGCGCCCACGCCGACCGCCCCGTTGGTCACGGGCGCCATCGAGAACCTCGATGCGACGAACCAGACCTTCACGCTCGGCCAACTGACGGTCAGCTATGGCGGCGCCAGCTTCGCGGGCATCGACGCCTCGTCGCTGGCCAACGGCGTCATCGTGCGCGCCCGTGGCACTGCCGCGCCGCTCGGCAGCGCGTTCACGGCGACCAAGGTGGAGGGGTGGTACGCGATACCGGTGAGCAACGGCATCGCACTGCAGCTCGCGGGGGTCATCACCGATTTCGCCTCGCGCGGCGCCTTCGAGGTGCTGGGCACGCCGGTGGACGCCACCAACGCACAGATCACGGGCGGCCCTGTCGGTTCGCTCGGCAACGGCGTGAAGGTCGAGGTCGACGGCTTCATGTCCGGCGGGGTGTTGGTCGTCAAGAAGCTGCGCATCCGCCATGTGCCGGGGACGGGCGGGCCGGCATCGTTCACGCTCATCGGCGCCATCGGCGGCTACCAGTCGCCCGCCTACTTCCGGGTCCAGGGCCAGCCGGTGGACGCCAGCGGACCGGGTACCGTGTTCGAGAACGGCACCGCCGCGAACCTGGCCAACGGCCAGCGTGTGACCGTCGTCGGAGACCGGGTGGTCGACGGCGTTCTGATCGCCCAACGGGTGACATTCACCACCCCTTGACCTGAGGTCGCGGCGGAGCGCCCTGCCGCTATCCGGTCGCATCGCCCGCCCCTCCCGGCGGCAGGCGAAGCCGGGACGTTCCCATTCAGTTCGACATCGCCGCACCGCGGCGGGCCTGCGCGCACGCGGGCCAGATAACACCTTCGGCCATCTGTCTCCAAACTCGTGGCGAAAGTACGAAAAAGGGACTAAAGTGAAAAAATCACATTTTTTACATTGGTGGCTTCCGTGTCTGTCCCAGCGAGTTCAGTGCGACCGTTGCGCCCCCTTGGCATCGCAGGCCCACGCCTGACGGATGCCACCCCTTGCGGGGCTGCGCATCGGATACCTGTTCGCTGCCGGGCCAGCCGGCGCTGCTGACACTCCGAGGAGCACCGCATGCCGCTCGTCCTTCTTCTTCGGCTTCTGAACAAGCGTTTTCCGGTCATGCTCACTGCGGAAGCAGACATCCGGCATGCATCGGTGCTGGTGGCGACTGGACTCATCGAAGCCGAGTTCCATGTCGACAACTTCGGGTACCAGCGGTACGAAAGCGCCCAGGTCTTCGCCATCACGGACGAAGGGCATGCGGAGGCCGCCACGCTCTGCGGTGGCGGCACTTCAGTCCATGAAGAACGCCCCCAATGGAGCGTCATGCCGCTCGATTACCTGCGCAGGATCGGCAACTCGACCTTTCCCCTCCATACCGAGGACCCGTCGGAGATCAACTCCGTGGCGGTCCTTGAAGCCGCCGGCATGGTGGAGGCCACCCTCCCCCCGATCTGCCGTGCACGGCAGAAGCTGCGGCAGGCCACCGTCTTGCGGGTCACGCCCCTGGGACGGACGGCGCTGGTGCCACGGCGAACCTGAATCCGAGCCCGGGTCGCTCGGCGTGCCAGACCTGGCGCGCTGATGGATTTCTGCGTCCGGCGCACACGTCCATCGCCCCCTCGCATCCCCTCCCCCACACCTCCATGAAACGGGTACCCGTTTGCCCTGCAGCAGCCCTTGGCCGAGGCGAGCGCTCCTCGTGCAGCGATGAAAAAAGCCTGTCGGCGATGCAACTGCAACCAAGCGCAACAGACGTCACAGATCACTCACAAGGTTCCTTTCGAAAACCAAAGCAGTAATGTGAAACCTTCACATACACCACGTCATTCGCCAGAAGAAATGAACGCCACGCTGTTACAGCTGAGTTTCGGGCCCTGCGGCGCATGAATCGGTCCATGCGAAGGAAGCCATTTCATGCGCGCCCCCGTCTCTGCCCCCAGCCTCGACAGCAGCCTGTCGACGGATGCCCTCATGGCCGCCCGGATGCGGCTCGTGCTGTCGATTTCGGCCGTGCTGGCCATGGCGGTCGATGCGGGTCCGGCCCGGCAACCGGTGGCGAGCGCGGTCTGGCTGGCCTTTTGCGGATACCTCCTGCATAGCGTGCTGGTGCACGCCTGCACGCAGGGGGGCTGGCGCTATGTCCAGGGCAAGGCCGTTCACTGGTCCGACGTGATGTGGTTCACGCTGATCGTCTTCGTGACGGGTGGCGTGCACAGCCTGTTCTTCCTGTTCTATTTCTTCGCCATCCTGACCTCCTCGTTCCGCTGGGGCTTCGAGGAAGGCGCCCGTGTCACGGTCGTCTCGGTCGCTTCGTTCGCCGCCTGCGGGCTCGGCACGAGCACGGGTGACGACGCCCCGCAGCTGCTGATGCGCACGACCTTCCTGCTGGCACTGGGGCACATGATCGTGCACTGGGGCGGCTCCAAGCTCATCCTGCAGCGGCGCCTGGCCCTCCTGGGCGACATCAGCCAGCTGTCGAACCCGCGCTTCGGCGCGGGCCGCACCATCGCCCGCACGATGGAAAAGACGCTGGCCTTCTTCAAGGCCAGCCATTGCATCCTCATGATGCGCGACACCGCCACCGGCAACTGGACCCTGCGCACGCTGCGCAAGGACGACACCTGCGAGCACGTCGGCGTCGAAACGCTCGGGGGCATCGCCGAGTCGCCACTCATGGCGCTCGAGCATCCGCACACCGTGCTGAGCAACCGCCTGCCCTGGCCCCTGAACCTGTTCTTTGCGCGCAGCCACATGCACGGACCCGGCGCGACCGGCTGGCGCCCCGAGGACCGCGACGGCGCCACGCGCAGTGCCGCGGTGGCCGCCATGCTGGAGGCCCGCGCGTTCATCAGCGCCGCGCTGCCGCTGCGGCTGGGCGAGGGGCGTGTGTTCATCTCGTCGCGCAACGGCCACTTCAGCAAGTCCGACGCGCTGTTTCTCGCGCACCTCATGGAACAGATCTTCCCGGTCATCGAGACCATCGAGGTGCTCGACCGCATGGCCTCCGAAGCGGCCGCGACCGAGCGCCTGAAGATCTCGCTGGACCTGCACGATACGGCCGTGCAGCCCTACATCGGGCTGCGCATGGGCTTGTGTGCCCTGCGCAAGAAGGCCGCCGCGGACAACCCGCTGCTCGAAGACCTCGACAAGCTCGCCGAGGTGGCGAGCGGCGTGATCGCCGACCTGCGGCGCTTTGCCGGCGCGGTCAAGGACGGCGCAGAAAGTTCGTGCGGCCTCGTGCTGCCCCAGCTGTACAGCCAGGCCGCCCGCATCCAGGGTATCTACGGCATCGAGATCTCGGTGAACGTCGAAGGCCAGGTGCGCCTGGACGACCGGATGACCGCGGAGGTCCTGCAGATGGTGGGCGAAGGCCTCAACAACATCTGCAAGCACACGCAGGCGCGGCACGGCAGCGTGCGCATCGGCTGCCGGAACGGCTGCTTGCACCTGCGCATCGAGAACGAAGGCGGCGAAGACGAGAACTTCGCGGATTTCCGGCCCCGCTCCCTCAGCGACCGCGCCGCGGCGCTCGGAGGCCGCGCGCAGGTCAGCCGGTGCAGGGGCGGCGGCACCCAGGTGCTGATCGAAATCCCCATCTGACAGAAAAAAGCACGACGACACCCCGAGGAGCCCCTCATGCAAACTGAAGCCCATCCCATCGGCGTCCTGCTGGTGGACGATCACCAGACCATGCTGTGGGGCCTGTCCCGGCTGATCGACGGCGAACAGCCGCGCATGAAGGTCGTCGGCACTGCCAGTTGTTGCGAAGAAGCCGTGGCGCACACGCAGAGCCTGGTTCCCGATGTCATCGTGCTCGACCTCGACCTGGACGGCCAATGCGCGCTCAACATCCTGCCGCAGCTGCTGTCGAACGAGGTGTCGCGCGTCATCGTGCTGACCGGCGAACGCGAGCAGCGCACCCTGGATCTTGCGGTGCTGCGCGGGGCGCGCGGCGTGATGCGCAAGGACGCGTCGGCCGAGCAGGTGCTCGATGCGATCGAACGCGTGCACCACGGCGAACTCTGCGTCGACGCCCAAACCATGGGCCGCGTGCTCTCGGAACTCACCTCGGTGAAGAAACCACCGAAAGCCGACCCCGAGTCTGCCAAGCAGGCCAGCCTGACCCAGAAGGAGCGCGACATCGTCCGCACCGTGGTGCAAGGCAGCGGCGCCTCCAACAAGACCCTGGCCGGGCAGACCTTCGTCACCGAACACACGCTGCGCAACCATCTCACGTCGATCTACCAGAAGCTCGGCGTGACGAACCGGCTCGAGCTGTACATCTACGCCGTCAAGCACCGCCTCGACGCGATGGCGCACTGACACGCGCCGGCCCCGCGCCCCGGGGGTACTCACTGCGGGCCGCACAACGCCGGCCTGCCTCCCCGGGATCAGCCATTTCCCCGCTTTCCGATCTCCATTTGCGGCGATTCGGTAGCGTGCGGGAGCGCACCGGTGTGGCAGAGGGGAAAAGACCCGGCACCGCATCTCGCGTTGTTTTAAAGAACAACGAATTTCAATTTAATTTAAATCACGACCAAACACCAAAGAAATAAAATGAAGGCGAGGTTTGATTTATTCAATTGATGGCGTCAAATGATAAAATTGAATTTGGCGATTAAAATCAAATTATTTCCGTGGTTTCAAATGGTTTTATGATATTTGCAATTCGCACAATCCTGAAATATTCCATTTGCCGTGTATTCGATATTTGATTAATTTCATATTCTTCAAAATTTTCCCTCATAAATCCACGCATTCCGACTTCACACCGGGATTGCTCGCACGACTGACAATGCGCTGATTTTTCGCCCAACCTTCAAAAACAGGAAAATTAGGTATATCGAACGTCATGGTTCAGGTAGTTCCATTTTGAAACACTCATGTCTTTCCACAAACAGGAGCAAAAGACCCGCGCAACCGCTGCGTCAACTTCATAGGATTGCGTGAGCCTCAGTCCGAATTGAATTCCACTCAAAACTCAAAGAAAAATATCCAATTCGGCACGTGCCTCTCATTTTCTTTTGAAGAATGTATGAAACCCCAAACTGCTTCACCGCCGATGGGGGGAGTGGCCCCGAAGCCCTCGCCGGACGACCTTTTCGTCTGCCCGACCGCGCCCGAAACGACCGGCCTGCGTCGCTCACGCCAACCGGGGCAAGAACATGCTTGACCACAGGCTCATCAGCTCGGGCGAAAAGGCCTCTGCCGGCATCTGCGCGCCCGCCGCGAGGCTGTGGCCGGATTTCCTGATCGGCCAGGAAAAATCGCCGGTGCGCGTGCTGCTCATCGACGACGACGAGTACATGCGCCGGGTGATCGCCCAGGAGCTGCTGTCGGACCTGCGCATCCAGCTCGAAGGCCAGGCCGACAGCGTTCGCGAGGGGCGCAGACTGCTGGCCACGCACACGTTCGATGTGCTGA
This sequence comes from Variovorax sp. YR752, assembly GCF_943372545.1. Taxonomy (NCBI): domain Bacteria; kingdom Pseudomonadati; phylum Pseudomonadota; class Betaproteobacteria; order Burkholderiales; family Comamonadaceae; genus Variovorax; species Variovorax sp. YR752. The sequence goes on from NZ_CALRZC010000035.1 coordinate 32,590, forward strand.
TGCTCGAACTGCAGCTGGGCGACGAGATGGGCTTCGAGCTGATCACCGAGGCACGCCGTCTGCACCGCAGCAGCGAGGTCATCGTGATCTCTTCGCTCGAGGACGATGCCCACGTGCTGCGCGCCTTCGAATTGGGCGCGATGGGGTACCTCCTGAAGAACGCCTGGTTGCAAAGCTTCGCCGATGCCGTGCTGCACGTGGTGAACGGCGGTGCCGCGATCACGCCTCGACTCACGCGGCGCCTGCTGCACCGCCTGGACTACCACCCTCGCGCGCCGGTCGCCGACCCGGCGTCACCGCCGCCGAGATCGCCGTCGCGCGACATGACGCTGACACCACGCGAGAGCGAGGTCCTGCGCTGCGTGGCCTCAGGCTACGTCTCCGCGGAGATCGGCGCCAAGCTCGGCATCACCGGCCAGACGGTCAACGTGCACATCAAGAGCATCTACAAGAAGCTGCATGTGCATTCGCGCGCCCAGGCGGTGAACTTCGCCGTTCACACGGGCCTGATCTGAGAGGCTGCGACCCCATGACCCCGATCGATTTCCCCGACCGTCCTCGCCGCGCTCTCGACAAGCGGCCCTTCGTTCAGGCACTGCTTGTCGCGGCCTGTGCAACGCAGGGCTTGTGCGCGAACCCGGCGATCGCGTCGGAAGCTGCGTCTGCAGCCGATGCTGCGCAAGAGAACCCCGATGGCGGCGTTCCAGACGGAGAAGTCGCAAATGACGCGGCCGTGGTGACGGCTTCTCCCGACGCGCCGACGGCTTCAGGAAGCGGTGACCCGGACCGTCCCGGCTCAGCCGTCTACAGCCCCTTCGCGAGCCCGCAACACGGCAATGAAAGCCCTCCCCCTTCCGCTCCGGTGTCCCCCAAAAACAATGGGGCAGATGCGGAAATGGCGCTGATCGCCCTGATTTCGGCCGGTGTCGCGGCGTTTGCAGTTTTTTTTTGGCTCGGACGCTCCTAGTCAGGCGCCAGTCAGTTAATTTGTATGTGAGAAAGTTGCATTTCTGAAGATGGACTCTCATAATTAGCACCTTCGTTTACGAAGACAACCAATCGACCACCGGTTGCCGACCGCTTATCAGCGGCAACGACTCTCGGCGTGCCGACCCAGATTCTTGTTACCAAGATCAATGGTGGGGGTATCGCATGAACAAGTGTCGAATCAAGGTCCGCCTGAGATGCGGGCTTCATCTCCCTGTCGGAATTGCGTCCAGCCGACATCGCGCAATGCATGTCCTCGACACCGCCCCGTTGCGGTGCCTGAGTGGCCGACGACGAACGTAACAGTTCCTCAGGCGTGACCGCCACCAAGTCACGCACTGCCTCAATCCCTCGCAAAACCCGCGGCTGGTAATTCCAGGCGCGCGGTCACTCCTGAGCCACGCTACATGAGCCTTTTTGCCATGTAGGCGGGATCGGGGCTGCATTGAAAGTCGTTCGTCTTGAGGAGAATAGAAATGGCCACGCTGATCAGATCCGATCTCGAATTCATTCTTCAACAAATTCTCATTGCGGAAGCACAAGCAGCGGGCGCGGACCCCGCGAGCCTGGTCCCGAACACCTTTGCGCCCTTCGGCCTGAGGACGGTCGACGGGTCGTACAACAACCTGATGCCGGGCCAGACCGACTACGGCTCGGCCGACAACCCGTTTCCCCAGCTGGTGCCGCAGACCTACAGCAACGAGCAGGACGACGCCTTCGCGGGGATCACCAACACCGACTACGGCAGCGCCGGGAATGTGGTCGATGCCGACCCGCGGCTGATCAGCAACCTGGTCGCCGACATGACCAGCAACAACCCCGCGGCAGTGAGCGCCTTCGTGGCCGCGGGCCTCGGAACGCTCGACGGGGCCGGCGTCCTGTACGACCTGCAGGGCGTCGTCATTCCCCCCGGCACGCTGCTGGAGGTTCCGAACGTCACGCCCGACGAAGGCCTCTCGGCGCCCTTCAACTCATGGTTCACCTTCTTCGGCCAGTTCTTCGACCACGGCCTCGACCTGGTCAACAAGAGCAGCACCGAGATGATCTTCATGCCGCTGCAGCCGGACGACCCATTGTTCAGTACGGCCCCAGGCGCCCCGAATTTCATGATCCTGTCGCGCGCCATACGCGACGAGAACGGCGACCAGACCAACCAGACGACGCCCTTCGTCGACCAGAACCAGACCTACACCTCGCATCCCTCGCACCAGGTGTTCCTGCGCGAGTACGTTCTCGACGCCAATGGCCGCCCGGTGGCCACGGGCAGCCTTCTCGATGGAACCGACGGTGGTCTTGCCAACTGGGCCCAGGTCAAGGCGCAGGCGCTGATGCTCGGCATCCAGCTCGACGACGCCGACGTGCTGGACCTGCCCCTGCTGGCGACGGACCAGTTCGGCAAGTTCATTCCTGACCCGGTGACCGGCTTCGCGCAGATCGTGCTGCGAGCCGCCGACGTCGGCGGGCCGCTGGACCTGGACGGCAACGGGCTGGCCTCGGGCACGCCCGGCGCGCCCATCGACGCGAGCGTGGGCGTTCGCACCGGCCATGCCTTCCTGAACGACATCGCGCATGCCGCGGCGCCCGTGTTCGTGGCCGGCGTGCTGGCGCCCGACAGCGACTCCGCTGTCGGCCTCTCGGAACCCGGCACCTATGACGACGAACTCCTCGATCGCCACTTCATCACCGGCGACGGCCGCGGCAACGAGAACGTGGCCCTGACCGCCGTTCATCACGTGTTCCATTCCGAGCACAACCGGCAGGCCGAAGAGATCAAGGCGACGGTGCTGGCAAGCGGCGACGCCGCGTTCATCGCCTCATGGCAGCTGCCCGACGGCTCATGGAACGGCGAGCGCATCTTCCAGGCCGCGCGCTTCGCGACGGAGATGCAGTACCAGCACCTGGTGTTCGAAGAGTTCGCACGCAAGATGCAGCCGAACGTCGACGCCTTCCTGGCCGAAACCAACTACCAGACGACGATCAATCCGGCGATCGTCGCCGAGTTTGCGCATGCCGTCTTCCGCGTTGGCCACACGATGCTGACCGAGACCGTGGACCGGCTGGATCCCAATTTCCTGTCGAGCGATCTCGCGCTCGTCGATGCCTTCCTCAACCCGCTCGGGTTCAACAACGACGGTACATTGACACCGGAGGAAGCGGCCGGCGCCATCGTGCGCGGCATGACCCGGCAGGTGGGCAACGAGATCGACGAGTTCGTCACCGACGCGGTGCGCAACCAGCTCCTGGGCCTGCCGCTCGACCTCGCTGCCATCAACATCGCGCGCGGCCGGGACACCGGCATTCCGACGCTCAATGAAGCACGCCGGGAGTTCTACGCCTCGACCGCGGACCCGCAGCTGCGGCCCTACACGAGCTGGGTCGATCTCACCCAGCACCTCAAGCACGAGGCCTCCGTCCTCAACTTCATTGCGGCGTACGGCACGCATGCCGCGCTGACAGCCGCCGACGTCGACACGATGGCCGAGAAGCGGGCCGTGGCGGGCTCACTCGTCTTCGGCGGCAGCGTCGTCCTCAACGCAGGGACGGCCAGCGAGCGGACCTTCACCGCGGACGAGGCGGACCGTCTCGCCTTCCTGAACAGCACGGGCGTCTACGCGATGGTCAACGGCATCACCACCACGGGTGTGGATGACATCGACCTGTGGATCGGCGGCCTGGCCGAAGAACAGATGCCCTTCGGCGGCCTGCTCGGTTCGACCTTCAACTTCGTCTTCGAGTCGCAGATGGAGGCGCTGCAGAACGGCGACCGCTTCTACTACCTCTCGCGCCTGGCCGGCATGAACTTCCTCACCGAGCTGGAGAACAACACGTTCGCCAAGCTGGTGATGCTCAACACCGACGCCACGCACCTTCCGGCCGACATCTTCTCGACGCCGGGCCTGATTCTCGAAGTCGATACGCTGCGCCAGTTCACCGGGATCGGCCTGGACGGCCACGGCGACCCGACCGAGGGCGGCACCGAACTCACCCCGCTGGTGATCCGTGACGACCCCACGACCGCGGCCGTGGAAACCACCTACCTGCGCTACACGGGCGACGAACACGTGGTGCTCGGCGGCACCGATAGCAACGACACCCTCATTGCCAGCATCGGCGACGACACGATCTACGGCGATGGCGGCAATGATCGCATCGAGTCCGGCGACGGCAACGACCAGGTCGAAGGCGGCGCGGGCGACGACATCATCACGGACCGCGGCGGCGACGACGTGCTCAAGGGCAACGAGGGCAACGACGTCATCCACGGCGGCAACGGCGCGAACCTCATCATCGGCGGAGACGGCAGCGACTTCATCGTCACCGGCGAGGACGTCTCCGAAGTCTTCGCCGGCCAGGGCAACGACTTCGTCCTGGGCAGCAAGGGCAACCTGCCGACCCTGGGCAACGAGGGCCACGACTGGATCGAGCTGGGAACCCAGGACGGCACCACCGGCGACAGCGCCGATCCGTTCGTGAAAGACAGCGTCATCGGCAACGACGTCCTGATCTCCGGCGGCGGCTTCGACGAGCTGATCGGCGAAGGCGGCGACGACATCTTCACCGGCTCCGACGGCGAAGACCACTTCGACGGCGGCTCCGGTTTCGACTGGGCCAGCTACAAGTTCGACAAGTACGGCGTGACCGCCGACATGATCGTCAACGACTTCGTGGTGCCCCCGGTGGTCAACTCGAACGCCGCGATGATGGACCGCTTCGCCTTCACCGAAGGCCTGTCGGGATCGGCCTTCGCCGACTTCCTGCGCGGCGACGACGCCGACGCCGTCGAGATCCTGCAGGCCGGCTGGACCGGCAGCGTGCTCACCAACATTGCGCTGATCGACGGCCTGCAAGACATTCTGCCCGCGGGCATGACCTCGTTCGGCGAAGGCAACATCATCCTCGGCGGCGACGGCAGCGACCTCATCGAGGGCCGCGGCGGCAACGACATCATCGACGGCGACGCCTGGCTCAACGTGCGCATCGCCGTCTCGGGCGTGCCTGGCCTGACCAGCGTCGACAGCCTGAAGGAGCTGGTGCCGCGCATGCTCTCGGGCGAGATCAACCCGGGCCAGCTCAGCATCGTGCGCGAGATCCTGATGTCCGACGGGACCGACTACGACACCGCGATGTTCTCCGGGCCGCGCGCCAACTACACCATCACCACCGGCGCCGACGGCCGCACCATCGTGACCGACAACGTCGGCACCGACGGCACCGACACCCTGCGCAACATCGAGCGGCTGCAGTTCTCCGACGCCGTCGAGCTGCTGTCCGGCAGCAACAACGCACCGGGCGGCTCGGTCACGATCAGCGACGACACGCCGCAGATCAACCAGCTCCTGAGCGTGTCGGCCGCCCTCACCGATGCGGACAACCCTGGCGGCACGGTCACCGGGCCGATCAGCTACACGTGGCAGTACGAGGCCGACCCAGTGCGTGCGCCGGGCGTGTTCCGCGACATCATCGACTTGGGCGGCGGCCAGCCCGCCACGGTGAACGGCACGACCTTCCGGGTCACCGCGCCCTTCGACGGCCTGGCCATCCGGGTGCGGGCCGTCTACCGCGATGCCGACGGCGTGCTGGAAACCGTGTACTCCACGCCCACCGCCGCCGTCTCCGGCGTGGCCACCGTCGTGCCACCGGCGCCACCGCCCTCCTCCGCGCTGGTCGACAGCACGGGCGTGCGCTTCCTCCAGTCCGACCTCCAGTTCATCCTGGAGCAGATCAAGATCTCGGAGCGACACGCCAGCGGTGAGGCACTGACCGACATCCTGGACAACGCGCGCGCGCCGCTCGGCCTGCGCACGGTGGACGGCTCCTACAACAACCTGGTGCAGGGCCAGTCCGGCTTTGGCGCCGCGGACCAGGTGTTCCCGCGCCTGGTCGATCCGGTGTTCCTCAACGACCAGGACGGCGACACCATCAACCTCGGCCCGGGGACCACGCTCACCAACACCGACTACGGCACCAGCGGCCATGTGGTGGATGCCGACCCTCGCGTCATCAGCAACCTGATCGTCGACATGACGAGCAACAACCCGGCGGCGGTGAGCGCGTTCGTCGACGCGGGCCTGGGCACGCTGGTGGACGGCGTTCTGTACGACCTGGACGGCGTGGCGATTCCTGTCGGCACCCTGTTGGTCATTCCGAACACGGCGCCGGACGAAGGCCTGTCGGCGCCGTTCAACGCCTTCATGACCTTCTTCGGCCAGTTCTTCGACCACGGCCTCGACCTCGTGGCCAAGGGCGGCAACGGCACCATCTTCGTCCCGCTGCAGCCCGACGACCCGCTCTACGTGCCGGGCGGCAACAGCAACTTCCTGGTGCTGACGCGCGCCACCCAGGTGGCCGGCCCCGGTGAAGACGGCGTCATGGGCACCGCGGACGACACCACGCACGAGGCCAGGAGCCTCACGACACCGTTCATCGACCAGAACCAGACCTACAGTTCGCATCCCTCGCACCAGGTCTTCCTGCGCGCCTATGAACTCAACGCCGAAGGCAAGCCGGTGGCCACCGGACGGCTGATCACCAACCGCGACCTCGGCGCCGACGGCCTCTTCGGCACGGCCGACGACATCGAACTGGGTGGCATGGCCACCTGGGCGGTGGTCAAGGCGCAGGCGCGCGACCTGCTGGGCATTGCGCTGGACAATGCCGACGCGCTCAACCTGCCGCTGCTGGCGGCCGACGAGTACGGCAACTTCATCCCCGACCCGGTGACCGGCTTCGCGCAGATCGTGCTGCAGGCTGGCGGCACCCTGGCATCGGGCTCGCCGGGCACGCCGATCGATGCGAGCCTGGCCGTGCGCACGGGCCATGTGTTCCTGGCCGACATCGCCCACACCGCCAACCCGGTGAGCAGCCAGGGCGTCGCGCTGACGGCCGATGCCGATGACGTGGTCGGCGGCACGCCGGCCGCGGGCTTCTACGATGACGAGCTGCTCGACGCGCACTTCATCGCCGGCGACGGGCGGGTCAACGAGAACATCGCACTGACCGGCATGCACCATGTGTTCCATGCCGAGCACAACCGGCTGGTCGAGCACACCAAGGCGGTGATCATGGCCTCGGGCGACGCGGCCTTCATTGCCGAATGGCACCTGCCCGACGGCTCTTGGGACGGCGAACGCCTGTTCCAGGCGGCCCGCTTCGGCACCGAGATGCAGTACCAGCACCTGGTGTTCGAGGAATTCGCGCGCAAGGTGCAGCCGCAGATCGACATCTTCTTTGCCGCCACCCAGGTCTACGACACCGAGATCGATCCGTCGATCGTCGCCGAGTTCGCCCACACGGTGTACCGCTTCGGCCACTCGATGCTGACGGAAACGGTCGACCGCTTCGACGTCGACTTCAACGTGATCGGCGGCGCGGCCGACCCGACCCAGCAGCTCGGGCTGATCGAGGCCTTCCTCAACCCGCTCGCGTTCGCTGCAGGCGGCATCACGGCCGATGAAGCCGCCGGTGCCCTGGCGCGTGGCCTCACGCGCCAGCAAGGCAACGAGATCGACGAGTTCGTGACCGAGGCCCTGCGCAACAACCTGCTGGGCCTGCCGCTCGACCTGGCGACGATCAACATCGTGCGCGGGCGCGACACCGGCGTGCCGACACTCAACGCCGCGCGGCGCGACTTCTATGGCGTGACCGGAGACAGCCAGCTCAAGCCCTACGCGAACTGGGTCGACTTCATGGAGCACATCAAGCATGAAGCCTCGGTGGTCAACTTCATTGCAGCCTACGGCGTGCACGCCAGCCTGGCCGCCGCCGACACCCTGGCCGAGAAGCGCGCGGCGGCGGTGGCGCTGGTCTACGGCGGCATCGGTGCGCCGGAAGACCGGCTCGACTTCCTGTTCGGGCGCAATGCCTACGCCGACCAGGCCGGCATCACGACCACCGGCGTCGACGACATCGACCTGTGGATCGGCGGCCTGGCCGAAAAGCAGATGCCCTTCGGCGGGCTGCTCGGCTCGACCTTCAACTTCGTCTTTGAAGAACAGATGGAGAAGCTCCAGGACGGTGACCGCTTCTACTACCTGGAGCGCACGCAGGGCCTGAACTTCCTCACCGAGCTGGAGAACAACTCTTTCGCCCGGATGGTGATGGCCAACACCGATGCCGAGCACCTGCCAGGCGACATCTTCACGACGCCGGGATACACGCTGGAAGTGGATTCGTCCCGGCAGTTCACGGGCCTCGGGCTCGGCGGGCGCGACGATCCCACGGGCGAAGGCAGCCTGACGCCGGTGGTGCTGCGCAACAACCCGGGCACCGACGCGGCCGACGCCAACTACCTGCAGTACAGCGGCGAGGACCACGTCGTGCTGGGCGGCACCGCGGGCAACGACACCATCATCTCCAGCCTGGGCGACGACACGCTCTGGGGCGACGCCGGCAATGACCGGCTCGAAGGCGGCGATGGCAACGACTTCGTCTTCGGCGGGGCCGGCGACGACATCATGACGGACCTGGGTGGCGACGACAACATGCAGGGCGGCGACGGCAACGACGCCATCCACGGCGGCAACGGCCTCAACCTGATCCTGGGCGGCCACGGCAACGACTTCATCGTCACCGGCGAAGATCCGTCCGAGGCGTTCGGCGGAACGGGCAACGACTTCATCCTCGGGGCCCGGGCCAACGAGTTCGTCTTCGGCAACGAGGGTGACGACTGGATCGAGCACGGCATGGCCGACGGCAGCGCCGGCGAGAACTTCGACGCCTTCGCCCGCGACCAGGTGGTGGGCCACGACGTCTTCATCGGCAACTCGATCTCCGACCGGATGGACGGCGAAGGCGGCGACGACATCATGTTCGGCAACGGCGGACAGGTGGACCGCTACGAAGGGGGCTCCGGCTTCGACTGGGCCGGATTCAAGGACGATGCCTTCGGCGTCACGGCCGACCTGTTCCTTCGCGCCTTCGACGAAACGCCCGTGCCGCTCTCGAACGCGACCGTGCTGGCGCGGTTCACCTCGGTCGAGGGCATGTCGGGCTCGGCGCATGCCGACGTCCTGCGCGGCGACGACAACAATCCGGCCGAGATGGCGCTGTCGGGCACCACCGGCAGCGTGCTGACCCACATCGAACTCATCGACGGCCTGCAGGAGCTTCTGGACGAGGTGCTCGGGGTCGGCATGGAGATGGACGGGCCGGTGACTTCGTTCGCCGGCAACATCATCCTGGGCGGCGGTGGCAGCGACCTGCTGGAGGGCCGCGGCGGCAACGACATCATCGAGGGCGATGCCCGGCTGAACGCGCGCATCAGCGTGCGGGAGAACGCCGATGGCACCGGCGCCGAGATCGCGAGCTACGACACCATGACCGACCTGGCGCTGCAGAGGCTGGTCTTCAACGGCACCTACAACCCGGGGCAACTCACCATTGCCCGCGAGATCCTGATGTCGGATGGGCCGGACTTCGACACGGCCGTTTTCTCGGACGTGTTCGGCAACTACGAGATCACCTTCCTCGAGAACGATGTCTGGCGCGTCAGCCATGTCGTGGACGGCGTGGCCGGCTCCGACGGCATCGACGTGGTGCGCAACATCGAGCGCCTGCAGTTCTCCGATGGTGCGGCGTTCATTGCCGAAGAAGGCTTCAACTTCGACCCCGAAGGCCAGCTGACGATCAGCGACACCACGCCCACCCTGGGCGCGACGCTCACCGTGTCGGCCCTGGGCGTGACCGACCCGGACAACGTCAGTGAGACCAACCCCGACGGTGCGATCACCGGCCCCATCGCCTACTACTGGCAGGCCGAGGTTCGCCCCGGCATCTTCGAGGACATCCTGATCGAGAACGCCGGCGGCGAGGTGGCCCGGGCCACCGGCACGAGCTTCACGCCGCGCACCTTCGAGTTCGGCCTGGCACTGCGCGTGCGGGCGGTCTACAAGGATGCCAACGACGTGCTGGAGAACGTGTACTCCGCCGCCACCGCGCCGCTCGCCCTCAACGCCGCGGCCACCGGGCAGCCGACGATCAGCGACACCACACCGACCGAAGGCCAGACCCTCACGGCATCGACCCTCGGCATCAGCGACGTGGACGGGCTGACGGGGGCCGTCTTCAGCTACCAATGGGAGCAGGCCGTCAATACGGGCGTTGGCGGCGGTGGCGCCGGGTTCACGCCCATCGCGGGCGCCACCCTGGCGACCTTCACGCCGGGCGCCGACCAGGTCAACCGAGAACTGCGCCTGACGGTGAGCTTCACGGACGATGCGGGCGCGCTCGAGACGGTGCGCTCCGCAGCCACCGTGGTCACGGGCGACTTCATTGCGGCCAACGCCGCCGCCCAGATCCTCACGGGCACTGAAGGCCAGGACGTGATCTTCGGCGGCGGCGGCGCGGACGCCATCAACGGCCTCGGCCAGGACGACCTCATCGACGGCGGCGCGGGCAGCGACAGCATCGTGGCCGGCGCCGGCAACGACACCATCAACTACACGATGGGCGAAGGCACGGACACCGTCGACGGCGGCGCGGGGCTGGACACCCTGAACGTCATCGGAACGGCCGGGGCCGACGCGCTCGCGGTGAGCTACAACGGCACCTCGCTCACGGTGGTGGCCGGGGGCACGGTGAGCAATGTCGAATCGGTCACGGCCGATCTGCTGGCCGGCGTGGACACCCTGACCTACACCAGTGCCGCCGCCATCTCGGTGAATCTCACGGCCGGAACGGCCTCGGGCTTCACCTCGATCGCCGGCATCGAGAACGTGACGACAGGCGATGGCGCCGACGTGCTCGTGGGCAATGCGTTGGCCAACGTGCTCAACGGCAGTGGCGGCAACGACCGCTTCGTCGCGACGGTGAACGACGGCAACGACAGCTACGCCGGCGGCGGCGGCGTCGATACGCTCGACCTGTCCGCGATTACCGCGGGCGTGACGATCACCCCGACGACCGCCACGGGCGCGCAGACGGGCACCGATGCGCTCTCCGCCATCGAGAACTTCATCGGCAGCCAGGGCGCTGACAGCATCGTCGTCAATGGCGGTGCGAACGTGATCGACGGCCAGGGCGGGAACGATGTCATCGACGCCGGCGGCGGCAACGACACCGTGACCGGTGGCGAGGGCAACGACACGCTCACCGGCGGCGCCGGCAACGACACGGTCGACGGCGGTGCGGGAGACGACCTCTTCCACTACATCGTCGGCGACGGCGCGGACACGATCAACGGCGGCGCGGGCGCCAACGACCGGCTGACGATCGCGGGCACGGCGCTGGGCCAGACGCTCGCGGTGGTCCTGGCGGGCACGGCGATCGCGTCCATTGCGGGCGGCAGCGTCACCGGCGTCGAGGCGGTCACGGCCGACCTCCAGGGCGGTGCCGATACCCTGAGCTACGGCGCCACGACCACGGCCGTCACCGTGAACCTGGCCACCGGCGCGGCCACGGGATTCGAATCGGTGGCGAACATCGAGAACGTGACCGGCGGTGCCGGCAACGACACGCTGACCGGCAACACCGGTGCCAACGCGCTGAACGGCGGGGGCGGCAACGACCTCTTCGTCGCGACGATCGGCGACGGCAACGACAGCTATGTCGGCGGGGCCGGCGTGGACACCTACGACCTGTCGGCCACCACGGCGGGCGCGACGGTGACGGTCAACCTTGCTACGAGCGCACAGATCGGCACCGACACGCTCAACACGATGGAGAACATCATCGGCAGCCAGGGCAACGACACCATCGTCGTCAACGGCGGCGCGAACTTCATCGACGGCCAGGGCGGCAACGACACCATCAGCGCGGGGGGCGGCGACGACATCGTGCTGGGTGGCTCGGGCAACGACACCATCAACGGCCAGGCGGGCGACGACAGGCTCACCGGTGGGCTGGACAGCGACACGGTGAACGGCGATGTGGGCGACGACACCTTCGTCGCCACGGTGGGTGACGGCAACGACAGCTACTCCGGCGGCATCGGCACCGACACCTACGACCTGTCCGCCACCTCGGCCGGTGCGACGGTCACGCCGACCTCCGCCACCAGCGCCGAGACTGGCACCGACACGCTGAACTCGGTGGAGAACGTGATCGGCAGCCAGGGCAACGACAGCATCACCTTCGCGCCCGTGGCCCTCCTGAATGCCGCGAACGTGGTGGATGGCGCCGGCGGCAACGACACCCTCAACACCGGGGCGGGCGCGGACCGGCTGACCGGCGGCACGGGCAACGACACCATGGACGGCGGCACGGGGAACGACGTCTTCGTGTTCGCGGCGGGGTTCGGCAACGACACGATCCTCGGTTTCGATGCCAGCGGGAACCTGCTCAACGGGCAGGACCGGCTCGACATCTCCGCGATGGGAATCAACGCGGGCAACTTTGCCGCCAACGTGTCCATCACCGACCTGGGGGCCAACACGCTGATCGAGTTCGACGGCCTGGAAAGCATCCTGATGATGGGTGTGAACGGGGTCGGCACGAACACCATCACGCAGGCCGATTTCGTGCTGTCGGCATGAGCGCCGCCGACGTTTCAACGACCTCGATCACGGAGAACGACATGGACGAGAAAAACAACGCAAGCCCGCAGCAGGCCCCTCGTTCCATCTCCGACCCGCGCGAGGTCGCGACGTTGGTCATGTCGCGCATCGGCATGGTCAACGCCAAGAAGGACGAGCTGAGCGTCGCCATCCAGAGCCTGTGCGATGCGACGCAGCAGCTGTCGCGCGCCTACTCGGCGCAGATGGTGACCATCGAGCGGCTGGTGCGGCGGGTGAAGTCGCTGGAAGCCGCGGCGCAGGCCGCAGCGCAAGACCAGCGGGTCAACTGAGCAACGCCCCACAGAACCACAGGAGACGCACATGAAAACCCTGTGGATGGAACTGCGACCGCTGCTGCTCTACATCGCGGCGTTCTCCTTCTTCATCAACCTGCTGTTCCTGGTGCCCGCGTTCTTCACCTTGCAGGTGTTCGACCGGGTCATCTCGACCAGCAGCCATGAAACGCTGCTGGTGCTGCTCGCCGGGACCGGCGTGGCGCTGCTGATCCTGTTGCTGCTGGACTACGTGCGGACCCGGCTGCAGAACGTGGTGGGCATCATGGTGGACGAGCGACTCTCCCCGCCGGTGGTCTGCGCCATCGTGGAGCGTGCCGCCCGCACTCCGACCGGCATGCGCACGGAAGGCATCCGCGATGTGGCCGCGCTGCGCGCCGTGTTTTCCGCCAACGGCCTCATTGCGGTGTTCGATGCGCCGTGGGTGTTCGTGTACGTGTTCGTGATCTGGATGTTCCACCCCGCGCTCGGCCTGGGCGCGGCGTTCTCCGCGGTCCTCATGCTGGGCCTGGCCTGGCTCAACGACCGCATCAGCCGCAGGTCGCTGGAGAACCTGCAGAACGAAGGGCGCCGTGCGGCGCAATACGTCGAGAGTTCGCTGCGCAACGCCGAAGTGCTGCAGGCCCTGGGAATGACCAAGCGCCTGCTGGTGCGCTGGAGGGCCTTGCAGGACCAGATCGCCGCCATGCAGACCAGCGCCAGCCGCAGCACCGTGGCGTTCACCGCCGGGACCAAGGCCGCGCGCCAGGCCATACAGATTCTCATGCTGGCCCTGGGCGCGTACCTGGTGCTGAGCCAGCAGGCTTCCGCCGGCGTGATGATCGCCACCAGCATCCTGCTGGGTCGCGCCGTGCAGCCGGTGGAGCAGCTCGTGGGCAGCTGGCGCACGCTGATCGAAGCGCGGGCGGCCTACGGTCGCCTGCAGGAACTGTCGCAGGACTTCGAGCGCAGCGAGCCGCATGTCGCCATGCCGCGCCCCGAAGGACGCCTGAGCGCAGAGAACATCTCGTACCGTGCGGCCGGCTCGGACACCCTGGTGCTCTCGAACATCGTCTTCTCCCTGGCGCCGGGCGAGGCCCTGGCCATCGTCGGCCCGAGCGCGGCCGGCAAGTCCACCCTCGCGCGCGTGCTCACGGGCGTGTGGCGTCCCAGCAGCGGCAAAGTCCGCCTGGACGGCGCCGACGTGTCGTACTGGCCGCGCGAAGAACTGGGCCCCTACATCGGCTACGTGCCCCAGGACGTCGAGCTGTTCGACGGCAGCGTGGCGGACAACATCGCGCGCCTGGACAAGGTGGACTCCGAAGCGGTGGTTGCCGCCGCCCTGCGCGCCAACGCGCACGAGATGATCCTGACCCTCCCGAAGGGCTACGACACGCCGGTGGGCGAACACGGCTCGCGGCTGTCTCCGGGCCAGCGCCAGCGCATCGCGCTCGCCCGCGCGCTGTACGGCAACCCGCAGCTGGTGATCCTGGACGAGCCGAACTCCAACCTGGACGGCGCGGGAGAAGTCGCGCTCGCCCAGGCGATGAGCGGCCTGCGCCAGGCGGGCGTGACCTCGGTCGTGGTCACCCACCGCCCGTCGCTGATCGCCCACGTCGACAAGATCCTGGTGCTCGCCGCGGGCCGCATCCAGCAGTTCGGCCCGGCGAGCGAGGTGATGCGGGACATGCAGCGCCAGGCCCAGGCGATCGTGGACCAGAAGGCCGCCTGAGCGCCGCGCCGCCGTTGCGAACAAGGACATGCACCATGAGCACCGCCACACTCCCGATGCCTCCCGTTGCCGCCACGCGCAGCAGCCGGGAACATGCGCGACGCCTCGCGCGAAGCGGATGCTGGGTCATCCTCGGCGCGATCCTGCCCCTGGGCCTGTGGATGGGATTCGCCCCGCTCTCGATGGCGGTGGTGGCCCCCGCATTCGTCAAGGTAGACCTCAATCGCCGTCCGGTGCAGCACCTGGAAGGCGGCACCGTGCGCGAAGTCATGGTGCGCGACGGCCAGCATGTGAAAGCCGGCGATCCGATCCTGGTCCTGGGCGACGTGCGGGTGGACGCCGACCGCAACCGCCTGAGCTATCGCGTTCATCTGGAGCGTGCCATGCTGGTGCGCCTGGAGGCTGAGCAGGCCGTCGCCAAGACGCTCGCCTTCCCCGAAGACCTGCTGCGCGCGGCCAAGCAGGACGATCGCATCGGTCAGGCCCTGCTCAAGGAAACGGCGTTGTTCCAGGCCCAGCGCCATTCGCTGGACAGCGCGGCGACGCTCATGAGAACGCAGCGCGATCGCGTGCACCAGGAAATCGTCGCCGTGCACGCGCAGATCGCGCAGGCGCAGAACTCGCTCGCCCTGCAGCGGCAAGACCTGGAGGCCAACCGCGGGTTGATCCAGGAAGGGTTCATTTCGTCGAGCCGGATCTCCCAGCTCGAATCGGTGGTGATGGAGTACGCGGCCAAGCTCGAAGAGCGGCGCACGGAACTGGCGCGTGCCGCCCAGCGCCTGGTGGAGATCGACCTGAAAATCCAGTCGATCCGCAACGACTACGTGAAGGCCGCGAGCGACCAGCTCAAGGCCACCACGCAGCGCCTGGGCGAGATCGAACAGGAGCAGCGCAAGTCGAACGACGCGGCGCAGCGGCAGGTTGTCGTGGCTCCGGCCAGCGGCGAAGTGATCGATCTGAAGTTCACCTCGCCCGGCGCGGTGGTCGGGCCCGGAGAGGCGATTGCGGACATCGTGCCCAGCGACGCCCAGCTGATGATCGAGGCGCGCATTCGCCCGGAAGACATCAGCAACGTGCACCTCAACCAGCATGCGCGGGTGAAGTTCACCGCCTTCAAGTACCGCAACACGTCGATGGTCACGGGCAAGGTGACCTATGTCGCCGGCGACCGGCTGATCGAACGCCAGACCAACCTGCCCTACTACAGCGTGATGATCCTGGCCGACGCCGAGTCGCTCAGGGCCATCGGCGACTTCAAGCTCCAGGCGGGCATGCCCGCCGAGGTCTACATCGCGGGCGTCTCGCAGACCGCGCTCCAGTACGTCGTCGAACCCATTACCTCCACGATCCGCCGATCGGGACGGCAGATGTAGCGGGTCTGTTCTTTGTCAACGAGGGGAATACATCATGCGCAAGGATTCCAATCACCACGACCCCGTGACGCCCGTCGCCTACAGCAAGAGACGCACGTTCCTGAAGGCCTCGCTGGCAGCCACGGCGGCCCCCATGGTCCTGACCTCGGGCAAGGCCAGTGCACAGCCCACGCCGCTGCCGCCCAGCCCGCCGACGACGCCGTGGGTCGAAGACCTGCCCAACCAGATCACGCCGCTCGCGCCGCTCGCCACGCTGACCCCGGCCCCGACCCTCAACGCGAACATCGCAGGCGGCGAGTGCGGGCGTGCGCCGCACCAGCGCTACGCGGAACTGACCGTGCCCGGCAAGGCCGGCACGCCGCTGTTGTTCCAGCTGACGGCCAAGGAGAACCCGGCCTGGCTGTTCAACGGCAACAACCCCTACTACCCCCCGCAGCCCATCTGGGGCTATGAAGGCAACACGCCGGGGGCGACCACGCCGGGCCCCACGATCCATGCGCGCTACGGGCAGTCGGTCATCTGCCGCATCCGCAACCAGCTGCCGCAGAACCACACGGGATTCGGCTCGCCCGAGATCAGCACGCACCTGCACAACATGCACACGCCGTCGGAGAGCGATGGCTACGCGAGCGATTTCTACAGCGCCGTCCAGGGCGGCGTGACGCTGACCGCGCCGGGGACCTTCAACGATCACTTCTATCCCAACCTCTACGCCGGCTTCGACGAGTTCGGAGGCCTCGGCGATTCGCGCGAAGCCCTGGGGTCGCTCTTCTATCACGACCACACGGAAGGCGTGACGGCACCGAACGTGCTGAAGGGCATGTTCGGGCGCTACATGGTCTTCGACGCGCTCGACACCGGCGACGAGACCACGGGGCTGCGCTTGCCCAGCGGCGCATACGACTACCCCTTGAGTTTTTCGGACAAGCGATTCGACTCGGGCGGCCGCCTGACCTTCGACGAGCTCAATCCCGAGGGTGTGCTGGGCGACAAGGTGGTGGTCAACGGCAAGATCGAACCGGTGCTGCGCGTCGCACGCCGCAAGTACCGGCTGCGGCTGCTGAACGTCGGGCCTTCGCGCTTCTACGAGTTCGTGTTGCAGAACACGGGCGGCACCATCGTGTACCCGTACACCCAGATCGCCAATGACGGCAACCTGCTGCCGGCACCGATCGTGAACCAGCTGAGGGTGCGGATCGCCCCGGCCGAGCGCGCGGACATCGTGGTGGACTTCTCGCGATTCCCGTTGAACACCACGCTCTACCTGGTCAACCAGCTGACGCAGGTCGACACCCGCCGGCCCGGCGTGGTGCAGTCGCCGGGCACGCGCGTGCTCAAGTTCATCATCGATCGCCAGCCCCCGACGCCCGACCTGAGCGTGGTGCCGAGCGTGCTGCGCCCGCTGCGCGAC